>CAYWWL010000303.1:0-2990 GCA_964461925.1 uncultured Caulobacterales bacterium
AGGACTTGCGCTCGGCCTTGGCGCCCTGGCGAAGTACTCTTTTCTGCCAGCGGCGGCGATCGGCCTGCTCGCCGTGGCGTTGGAGCCGTCTATGCGATCCAGGGCGTTGACATGGCGCATGGCGATCGCAATCGCTGTGGCCGCCGTCATGGTCTGGCCGCACGCCGCGTGGGTCCTCACCGATAACCCGGACGTGGTGGGTAAGACCTCGTCGCGGCTCGCTGGCGCCGAAGCGAGTTATATCGAGCGCATTGCGGAAGGCGCGCCGTCGGCGCTGTGGGCGGTGGTCTCCTTCGCTTTGCCGATCGCGCCGATGGCGTGGATCGCCTTTGGTCGGCGGCGCCTTACAGCTGCGCCTCTCGACCATGAATTGCCGCGGATCGCCCGGCGCGCGACCTTGATCGGGGCGGCGGCCTTGATCGGCGTCGTCTTCGCGCTCGGCATGGAGCGCATGCAAGAACGCTACGCGATTCCGTTTTTGTTCCCGCTCGTCTTCTGGCTGATGGCCGCCGCCCGGTCCGCCATGGCCGACCGCATCGGCGCGCTAAATCGCTTCTTGGCGCTCAGCGCCGCAGGGCTTGTCGCCGTCGCTGGGCTAAGGGCCGCCGCGGCGATCTGGCCTGGGCCGCCGTTCTGCGAGGAATGTCGCCAATTCGTACCTTATGAGCCTCTCGCCGCGGCGATCGAAGCGCGGGGCCTCGCCGCGGGCACGCTCGTCGGGTTCGAAGATCACACCGCCGGCAATCTGCGACGGCTATTGCCGCGCGCGCGCGTGATCTCCGGGCACATGCCGTATTACACCCCGCCTGCGACGCCGGAGCGCCGAACCGTCGAGGCCGACTGCCTATTCATTTGGTCTCTTGATCTCGGGCCGCGCCCGATCGACCGAGTGGTCGACGCTGTTGATCCGTCCACCTCCTTTACGGCGTCGGCGACCTGGCGCACGGCGTCGCGCAATGAGGCCGCTCGGATCGCCACATGGACGATCGCGCCCATTAATCATAATGAACGGTTAACCCGCGAGTTATGCAGGATTCGTCCACCTGCGGACAAATAGCGTGGATGATTCCGCGCGAAATCTTCTCAAATTTGATTTTTTGGCTCTGGTAATATTCTGGAAACTATTTGTTTACGTCGTTTTAGCTTTCGCCCGCACATCCTCGCCCCATCGCGGCCAGGGAGATGCCGCATACGGATGCAAAAGGGGCGAGTTGAATGGACATGTCTATTGAAGCGCAAACGCTTGAGGCCGCAGAGCCGATCTTGTCGAGCGACGAAATGTACCGCTTAGGGTTAGAGGCGTCTTTGGGTCAGGAAGAGGCGATTAACGACCTCGACTATCTGGTGGTTGCGCATAAATGGTTCAATCTCGCCGCCATGCAAGGTCATTTAGAGGCCCGCGCGTATCGCGCTGAACTGGCCCAAGAAATGACCCAAGACCAGATCGCCGCGGCCCAGCGCCAAGCGCGCAATTATCTGGCGCAGCACCGTCCTAGTTAAGCGATCGTAAACGTGGTCGCTGCGGCTGGCGCCGCGCGGCCGGTCGATTGAATTGGACGCTTGGGCGAATTCGCCTCGGCATTTGGCTGCAATGGCGCCTCCACAGCCGCGCCTAAATGTTCTATGGACAGCTTTTCGACGCTGATTGACGAGCAAGGGAAGCCATGTCCGCTTATACTGAACGCGCCGGCCTAAAGGTCGCGCAAGTCCTAGCCGATTTCATTGAAAACGAAGCGCTGCCAGGCACGGGCGTCTCGCAAGAGGCGTTCTGGGCGGGAGCGGCGGATATTTTCGCGCGATTTACCCCGGACAATAAGGCGCTGTTGGCGCGTCGCGACGCGCTGCAAGAAACAATCGATCAGTGGCATGACGACCGCCGCGATCAGCCGCACGACGCCGCGGCTTATCAAGCCTTCCTGCGCGATATCGGCTATATCGTCGACGAGCCGGCGCCGTTCGCCATCGCCACGGCGAACGTGGACGACGAGCTCGCGCGCCTCGCCGGACCGCAATGGGTGGTGCCGGTCCTGAACGCGCGTTATGCGCTAAACGCGGCGAACGCCCGCTGGGGCAGTCTCTATGACGCGTTTTACGGCACCGACGCGATCCCGTTTACGGGCGACGAAAAGCCGGGCTATGACCCGGCGCGCGGGGCTAAAGTGATCGCCAAGGCCAAAGCCTTTCTCGACGCCGCCGCGCCGCTCGCCGCTGGCGCCCACGCCGACGTCGCCGGGTGGTCCGTGGACGCGGGCGCGCTGTCGCCAGCCTTGAAAGATCCGGCGCAATTCGTCGGCTATCGCGGCGAGCCCGAGGCGCCGAGCGCGGTTTTGCTGAGAAATAATGGTCTTCACATAGAGCTGGTGATCGATCGCCAGCACCCGATCGGCAAGGACGATCCTGCGGGCCTCGCCGACGTGATCATGGAATCAGCGCTGTCGACGATCATCGACATGGAGGACTCCGTCGCCTCGGTGGACGCTGAGGACAAAACCCTCGGCTACCGCAATTGGCTCGGCCTGATGCGCGGCGATCTCGAAGCGAGTTTCCAGAAGGGCGGCAAGACCGTCGCGCGTGGCCTCAATCCGGATCGCGATTATGTCGCGCCGGACGGATCGGCGTTCGCTTTACGCGGCCGCTCCGTGCTGTTGGTGCGCAATGTCGGCCATCTGATGACCAATCCGGCGGTGATGACCGCAGACGGCGAAGAAGTCTTTGAAGGCCTCCTCGACGGCGTCGTCACCAGCTTGATCGCGATGCACGATTTGAAAGGCCTCGGCGCCTACGCCAACGCCACAAAGGGCTCGGTGTTCATCGTGAAGCCGAAAATGCATGGGCCGGAGGAGTGCGGCTTCACCAATCGCCTGTTCGACGCAGTGGAGGATATGCTCGGCCTTGACCGTCATACCCTGAAAGTCGGCGTGATGGACGAAGAGAGTCGCACCTCGGTCAATCTAGCCGCGAGCATCCATGCGGTGAAAGACAGCGTGGTG
>CAYWWL010000304.1:0-2985 GCA_964461925.1 uncultured Caulobacterales bacterium
CCAGCGCCGGACTTTTCATCCCAGCCGGTTTCCCAGCCAGTCTCCCAGCCGGTTTACCAGCCAGTTTCCCAATCCATGTCTCAACCAGCGCGGCAGGCGGCGGGCGCCGCCGATTCGACGCGTCACGCTGGACGGCGCTCGGCGCCGCCAAGCATTGACACGGCAGTGGACGACGCGGCGGATCCGGCGCGCGTCTATGGCGCGGCCACCGCGTTCCAAGGCGCGCCGACCGCTGCGCTCAGCCACAATGGCCGTCGACTGTGGGACATTCTTTCCCGCAGCGCCGGCCGGGTGTCGACCCGATCGGACCGACTGCGCCTGCGCGCCCGATGCTTGCGCGACCGTCTCGTGGCGCGCACCCTCGGCGACACGATCCTCGCCGCGCAGATGACCCGAATTGCGATCGCCGTCGCCGTCTGGGGCGGCGCCGCCTTGTGGCTCCACCAGCAGACCGCCGCGGCCCGAGCCGCCCAGAGCGCGACGACCGCGGCCGGCATTCCCGTCGCTGAAGCAGCGGCCTTTATCAGTATTTTCGGCGGCCTCGCCGGGCTTGGCGCCCTCGTGGCGGTGGCGGCGCTGATTCCCTCGTTTATATTCGGCCGGCTCGGCGATCGGCCGATCGCGGCGGAAGCCGAACGCTTCGGCGGGGAAATAGCCCGTATGCTGGTTTCCCTCGACGACGACCTGAAAGACCATTTGGCGAAACTGACCGCCCGCGGCGTCAGCGAAGAAGCGGCCCATGAAGAAATCACCCGGGCGCATATCTCCGCTGAGGAAGCGGCGCTGCTATTCGAGGAAGTCGGCTTCCTGATCGAAGGCGGCGGCGACGACGGCGAGCGGGCGGAGCCGGCGCGGCTGAAATTCGAATCCTATCTTAACGCCGCCTCGTTCAGCGACGCGGCGAGCGCGGAGTCGTCAAGTTTCTCTACATGGCTGTCCGGCGCGGTGTTCGGACTGGTGGCGACGTGCGTATTTTGGATTTATGGCGTCGCGCAGACCGCGAACCAAAGCCCTGACTCCGTGGTCAGCGGCCTCGGCGCGCCAATCGACGGCGCGATTTTGAATCACCCCTCCTCGTTCGCCCTGATCGTCGGCGGCGCCCTGGCCTATGCGGCGATTGGCGGCTTCGGCGGCGCGATCGCCATGTCCGTGTTCGGCGGCGCGCGTCGCGCGCGCATGGTCGCGGCGAGCAGCGCAGTTAAACGCGCCATCGCCGCTGCGAACGCGCCGGGCGCAAAAGAGATCGCCCTACATGTGGACGCCATCAGCGCAGTCTTCACTGGCGGCGGCCACCATGATCACCGCCACGCCAGCGCCGCGCCATCGCATCATCAAGAAGCAGCGCCCCAGCGCGCGCCGACCCAAGACTGGCGATCGTCTCAAGACGACTCGCCGCGATTCGTCGAACCGAGCTTCGATGCGGCGCCAAAAGCGTGGATGGAAGACGAAAAAGGGCGCCGCGGCACTCCGGCGCAGCTACTGGCCACGGATACGAAACGAGGCTTCTTTAGCCCCAAAAAGCGCCGCTAGCATTAACCCTATTGCGCACTGAGGACGCCCCGTTAAGGGCTCGTTAGTAAAAAATCCCCAGGGCCGGGATAACTTTATATTGACGATCTGTGACCACTCACTCACTATATGTTGTGTCGACGGGGTGATGGCAAGGAGAGGCAGATCACCCCATTGGCTCCGTAAGAAAGGCAATGGTCGACCGACCACTTTCGAACGGTCTTCGGACAGAAAAAGTCAACGCTGCGCCTTCGGCGACGTGACCGTCGTCAGGGCAAAGGGGATCTGCGCGCCGAATTTCGGCTGATTCCCTCGATAGGCTTCGGGTCGGACAAGCACCGGCGGCGCAGTGGATAGGAAGGGATACAAAAGAGAATGTCGCTGAAGAACGAGGCTGCTGAAACGATCGAGGGCGTTGCTGAAGAATTGACCGGCGGCGTGGAGCCACGTGGCGCCGAACCACAAGATCTTGATCACCGCTCGGCAGCGACGGACCGCCAGCGTCCCGCTCTTAAAGTCGTGCGCGACATTGAGATCGACCGCTCCCGCGACGCGCTTTTGACCGACTTCGGCAAGACCACGATGGAAGACCGTTATCTTCTGCCGGGCGAGTCGTTCCAAGACATGTTCGCCCGGGTCGCCCGCACCTATGGCGACGACGCCGATCACGCCCAGCGCATCTACGACTATATCTCCAAACTCTGGTTCATGCCGGCGACGCCCGTCCTCTCCAATGGCGGCGCCGAACGCGGCTTGCCGATTTCCTGCTTCCTGAACGGCGTCGGCGATTCTCTCGACCAGATCGTCGGCACTTGGAACGAGAACGTGGCCTTGGCCTCTAACGGCGGCGGCATCGGCACCTATTGGGGCAATGTCCGTTCGATCGGCGAGAAAGTGAAAGGCTCCGGCCAAACCTCCGGCATCATCCCGTTCATCCGGGTGATGGATTCCCTCACCCTAGCGATCTCGCAAGGCTCCCTGCGGCGCGGGTCGGCGGCTTGCTATCTCGACGTGCACCACCCGGAAATCGAAGAATTTCTCGAGATCCGCAAACCGTCCGGCGACTTCAACCGCAAATCCCTGAACCTGCACCACGGCATCAACATCACCGACGAGTTCATGATCGCCGTCGCCGAAGACAAGGATTTCGGCCTGCGCTCGCCGAAGGACAATGAAGTCCTGCGCTCGGTGAACGCGCGCAAGCTGTGGCAGAAGATTCTCGAAATCCGGCTGCAGACGGGCGAGCCGTATCTGTTGTTCTCCGACACGGTGAACAAGCACCTCGCCGCGCACCAACGCAAGCTCGGCCTCAAGGTTTCGACCTCTAATCTGTGCTCGGAGATTATGCTCCACACCGGCAAAGACCATCTCGGCGAAGACCGCACCGCGGTGTGCTGCTTGTCGTCGATCAACGCCGAGAAATATTTCGAGTGGAAAGACGAAGAATTATTCGTCGAAGACGTGATGCGCTTCCTC
>CAYWWL010000305.1:0-2982 GCA_964461925.1 uncultured Caulobacterales bacterium
GGGGGCGGCGAGGGGGCGAGGGCGTGAAAGTGCTCGGCGCGGCCCGGTGAGCGCTGAGGCCCTATGGGCGGAGATTCTGGATCCCGCCGCGCTCGCGAAAGCGATGGACGGCGCCGTGACCTATGTCGGCCTGCCAAGCGAGCCGGTCTATGAAGGGCAACGGATCACGGTGTCGCTTAAACGCTGGGGGTGGCTGCCAATCGGCCAGTGGACCATGGAGGTGGTGCGGCGGGACGACGAGAATTTCATTCTAGAGAGCCGCGAGCACGGCAATGTCGTGCGATGTTACAAGCACCGCCTCGTCGTCACGCCGGTGGACGGCGAGTGCTGTGACTATACGGACTACCTTGACCTTGATGCAGGCTTTTTGACGCCGCTGGTGTTTCCCATGTTTCGGGCCATGTACGAGAAACGGCACGAGGTCAGGCGGGCGCGGTTGATCGCCGCGAAACCGGCGTAGGCGGCGCGCGGCGGTCTATTCGCTTGCCTCAATCGGCAATCCCGCAATCCATCCATTGGCGCGCCGCGCGGCGGCCAATTCTTGCATTCCGGCGGCGCGCCACAAAGCGACGTAGCGCGGATGCCGCAAGACCCAGTCTGGGTAAGGGTTAACGCCAAAAAACGGATCGAGGGCATGGAGTTCCGAAAAGAATTGTCCATTATCAAAGGCGCGCTCTAGGGCGTCGAAATAGACGTCTTCCGGCAAAGCGTCGGCGAGAAGCGGTCCCCACAGGCCGACATATTCGGTGACTGGATTGACGCGGTAGAGTTCGGTGACCTCGGCGATCAACGCTTGCTTATCAGGACGATCCAATAGGATGGACATCAAGGCAGGCAATATTTCGGTGATCCGCGGTTTTTGCGAGGTGGGGATGCCATCGAGCTGCGCCTCGAACGCCTCGTAGCGCGGTCGCCAACGGGCGATTAGGTCGGCGTCTCCGGTATAGGCTGCATACGTCATTACGAACGCCAAAAAGCCTTCCTGCAAACAGGCGGTTTCGAAGCACTCTTCAAAGAACGCGAAAGCGTCGACGGTTCGACCCGTCTGGGCGAGATAATGCGCATGGCCATTGGTCGCGGCGATATTGAGATTGTCAATCCGCAGCGCCCGCGCATAGGCCTGGTCAGCTTTATCGACGTCGCCCACGAAACCGTAATAGTGCGCGGCGGCGAACAGCGTCGTGGCGCTGTTGCCGTCCAATGCCTCGGCTTTCCGCAGATGGTTTTTCGCCTCGGTGAGGGAAATTTCGCTGCGCCGTTTCCAAATCGACAAGAGCGCATGGGTTTCGCCGCTTTCCGGATCGAGGGCCAAGGCGCGTTTGAAAGCATTGTCGGTGCGGCGATTGAACGTCTCATGGTCGCGCGCCGCCGGGCTGCCTGCGCTGGTGGTGCCGATGGCCGCCAGGGCGGTCCAAGCTGCAGCGAATTCCGGGTCCGCTTCGACGGCGAGGAGAAGCGAATCCACGGCGGCGAGTCGCGCTTGGTTGTTGCGCATGCGGTTGCCGTAGTGGGAGAGGCCGCGCAGATAGGCCTCATACGCCACTGGATCGACGCCGTCGGCGTTGGCGCGCGCGCGATAGCCACCGACGCCGAGACGCACTTGCAAGGCGCGCGTGATCTCTCGGACGATCTCGTCTTCGATCGCAAATATGTCTTCGATCCGGCGTTCGTAGGTTTCCGCCCAGAGATGGACGCCGTCTTCGGCGCGGAGCAATTGCGCGCTAATCCGCAGCCGATCTCCTGCGCGGCGCACTGATCCTTCGACGATATAATTAACGCCAAGACGGTCGCCGATCTCAGAGAGGGGCACGCCTTCTTCTCGGAACGAGAACGCAGACGTGCGCGCGGCGACTTTAAGGTCCGGCAGGTGGGCGAGGCTGTTCAGCAGCTCCTCGGCGACGCCTTCGCCGAAGAACGTGTCGTTCTGGTCGGTTGAGAGCGCGACGAAAGGCAAGACGGCGATTGATTTTTCAGCCATGGCGACAGCGTCGGCGCGCTCGCTTCCGCCGCGAAAACCACCGGTGAACACCGCAGCGCCGATGAGCGCCGCCAGGAGAACGCCGCCGGCGGCGGCGAGGATCTTGACATTGATCGGCGCCATTGGCGCGCCCCCTGGGGGCGTTGTTGGCGCGTCGCCAAGCGCGCGCCGCGCGCCTGTTTTCTCCTCGGCGGCGGCGACAATCTCATCGATAAGCGCGTGGTCGAGCGGGGAGTCGGCGTGGGAGAGGTCGACGCAATGGTATTGGCGAAATCCGATTGGCGGCGGCGCGCCGTCCAGAGACAAAGCGAGAAGCTTGTTTTGGTTGGCGGCGATCGTCGCTTCGTCCTTCACCCAATGGGAGCCCGCGGCGTTATTGGACCAACAGACAATGACGGCGGCGGCCTGATTGAGCTCGCGTTCAATGTCGGCGGAATATTCGTCGCCGCTCTTCAGGCGAGTGTCCCACCAGATCGAGAAGCCCTTCGCGCTCAACGCCTCAGCGAGGTCAGCAACCCGTTCCCGGTCGGCTCGCGCATAGGAAATGAAGATGTCAGCCAATTCTGAACCCCCGATTTTTAATCTCAGCCCATAGCACATTCCGGTTCGATAGGCAGGCCTGAAGCACCGTCGCTTCGGTTTTGTCTCGGCCCCGCCAAACACTTGGGCGACAATCCGGACATTGGTATAAGCTATTGCTGGGACACGATGTTTCCGCTTTCGCTGCGCTTTCACGCGAGGCGGCGCAAAACGTGATCATCGCCGGAACGAGATTGGGCGAGTGGGATATTGTGCGAGATCGACTTCACCGCGTACGGCGCAGGGCGCCGCGCCGCATTGTCTGGAGCCAAAGCGTTGATCGATAGGGTGGTTCTATGCGTGGCCGTGCTCGCGACGATGCTGCTGTCGGCGTTCGCCAGCGCCGTGGCCGCCGAACTCGAACCGTTAACGTTAGACGGCGATCACGCGACGGCGGAGATTTCGCGCCATGTTCTTGTCACAAC
>CAYWWL010000306.1:0-2976 GCA_964461925.1 uncultured Caulobacterales bacterium
CGAACAGGACATGCCCCTCCGCCGCATAGGCGAAGCCTTTGTCGATCAAGGTCCGCATTAAATCGATCATGTCGCCGATATGGCCGGTGGCGCGCGGCTCTAAGGTCGGCGTCAGAATGTTCAGCGCCGCGGTCTCTTCTTGATAGATGCGGGCGTATTTCGCGGTGATCTCGTCAATGGCGACGCCGGTCTCCGCCGCGGCCTTGATGATTTTATCGTCAATGTCGGTGAAATTGCGCGCATAGACCACCGCCTCGGCGCCATAGGCGTGGCGCAGCAACCGGAACAACAGGTCGAACACCGTCGCCGCGCGGAAATTGCCGATATGCGCGTGATTATAGACCGTCGGTCCGCAGACATACATGGTCACGCGAGACGGGTCGGCCGGTTCGAACGGGCGCTTGGCCTGGGCCAAGCTGTCATACAGAGAAATCGCCATAGGCCGTCTGCTACTTTGCGCGGCTCGCCGTGGCAAGACCGCGGGCGGCTTCGGCGCGAAGTTTTCCGCCGACAAAGCAGCTCGGCGCGCGATCGGCGCAGCGACATGCGAGGCCCGGCACGCCGATGGTTAACGCCCATTGGGCGCGTCCCGGAACCCAGGCGCAACCGCGCTCGCCTGTGGATCACGGAGTTGCGACTTTGCATTTTTCTGATCCGCGCTTATATTATTCACGTAACGCATTAGACCGCGCCTCTCTCCGAGAATCGCGAATTTGTAATCGCTGTAACGATAGGACAGGCCTTATGACCGCCATTGCCTACGAAACGCTCGCGCGCGACCACGAGTCGGCCGAGGAAATTCTCAACGATCGCCCATCCCGCGCCGAAGCTGAAGAAGCCGTGCGCACGCTCATCAAATGGGCGGGGGACGACCCGACTCGGGAAGGCCTGCTCGACACGCCTAAGCGCGTCGCTAAAGCCTATGAAGACTGGTTCCGCGGCTATGACGAAGACCCTGAGGACATCCTCTCGCGCACCTTCGACGAGGTCGAAGGCTATGACGATATCGTCCTGCTCAAGAATATCCGACTAGAGAGTTATTGCGAACATCATTTGGCCCCGATCATCGGCGTCGCGCACGTCGCTTACCTGCCGTCGAACCGCGTCGTCGGCATCTCCAAATTGGCGCGCTTGGTCGACGCTTACGCCAAGCGCATGCAGGTGCAGGAGAAGTTGACCCAGCAGATCGCGGCGGCGATCGAGACCACGTTGCAGCCGCGCGGCGTGGCGGTGATGGTCAGCGCCGAACACCAATGCATGTCCACCCGCGGCGTGCATAAGCACGGCGTCGACACGGTGACCACCCGCTTCACCGGCGAGTTCCTCGCCGATCCGAAGCTTGAAGACCGGTTCCTGAAACTGATTAAGGCGTAAAGGCCCATCCCATGGCGAACGATCCGGACCTTGAAGAAAGCGGTCGTCTGACGCCGCGCTTCAACGCGGACGGATTGATCGCCGCGGCCGCCACCGACGCCGCCACCGGTCAGCTATTGATGATCGCGTGGATGAACCAGGAAGCCCTCGACCTGACCGTCAAGACCGGCCAAGCGCACTATTGGTCGCGCTCGCGCAAGTCCTTATGGCGCAAGGGAGAAACCTCCGGACACACCCAATCGGTGGTGGAAATCCGCATTGACTGCGATCAAGACGCGGTCGAGCTGGTGATCGAGCAGCAGGGGCCGGCCTGCCACACCGGGCGGCGCTCATGCTTTTATCGGCGGATCGGGCCGGACGGCGCATTGGTCCGCGCCGACGAGGCTTGACCGCGCGCGGCGCGATCAGCCCATGGAGATCGGGTTCATCCGTTCGCGAAATCGGCGCCGGTCGAGCATATAGATCCACACGGTGGTGCCGGCGATGGCGCCGTGAAAGCCGAGCATCACAATAAGCACCAACCAGCCGGGCGCCGGGCCGAGGGCCATGCGCCCGATGACGTCCGCCACTGTCGGCGCCGGGGTCGGATGAATCGTCAATTTGCCGAAGAACGCCAAGGCTTGAACCAAGAAGATCCATTGATAATTGCGTCGCAGACGCCGGCCGAAGGCGCGGGCGAAACTGATATGGTGATCCGGCCGTTCGTAATCGTCGGCCAGCGTGCGCTGCCACTTGCCTTCGTCCTCATAGGACTCGCGTTTCAAAAGCGGCGCGTAGAAGTGGATCTCGAGCCATCGCGCCCGGGCGCGCCAGACATTGAAGTAACGATAGCGGCGCGCTTCCAGGAACAAGAACACGGTGATCAAGACCGCCACCAGCAATAGCGGCAATGGCGAGGCACTCGGGCTGGCGTAGCTGATCGACAGGGCGATGCCGAGGGAGACCACCGACCAATTGGTGGTGGCGTCGAGGCGGGTGCGCCAAATCGTCGAGCGATACACCTCGCCACGGTAAAGGTGGGCGATGGCGCCGATCTCCGCGCCGGTAAAACAATCCTCGCGCCCGGCGGCCTTCGCCGCAGGCGGGGTGTTTTCATTCACGTGCTGTTCTTCTATTGACGCCACGACGCTCTTGTACGCCCCATCGCCCGGCGTGAAAACCGGCAATGGCCAAATTGACAACAGAATCAATCGATTTTCGGCTTGCCAGGGGGCGCGCGCCGCTTTTTATCAAATCGCCAAACCGCAAGCCCGCACCGATTGGATTCCTCGCCATGACGAAAACGCCCACCATCGCCGACGCGCTCCGCCTCGCCATCCCGGCGTCGGCGGCGTCGATGGCGACGCCGCTCTTAGGCGTCGTCGACGTGTGGGCCTTGGGCCGCTCGGCGCAGCCCTTGGAGATCGCCGCCGTCGGCCTCGGGGCGGTGATCTTCTCCCTCACCTATTGGGCCTTCGGCTTTATCCGCATGAGCGTCGCCGGGCTCGCCGCCCAAGCCCGCGGCGCCGGCGACGAGGAAGAAGTCCGCGCCGCGCTCGGCCGCGGCTTGATCCTCGGCGCGGCGTTGGGCGCCGGCCTCACGATCCTGCAATGGCCGATCGG
>CAYWWL010000307.1:0-2965 GCA_964461925.1 uncultured Caulobacterales bacterium
GCGTGACGCCGGCGATCCGGTGGAGGCGGCGATCGCCTATGACGCCGCCGGCGCCGACGAATTGTGCTTTCTCGACATCTCCGCCAGCCATGAGGGGCGTGGCGTCACCCTCGACAAAGTCGCGGAGGTTGCGGAACGATGCTTCATGCCGCTGACCGTAGGCGGCGGCGTGCGTAGTACGGATGATTTTCGCAATCTCTTGCTCGCCGGCGCCGACAAAGTGGCGATCAACACCGCCGCGGTGAAAAATCCGGACCTGATCGCCGCCGCCGCCGAACAGTTCGGCGCCCAATGCGTGGTCGTCGCCATCGACGCGCGCCGGACGGGGCCGGAGCGGTGGGAGATTTTCACCCATGGCGGCCGCGAGCCGACCGGGATCGACGCCGTCGATTTCGCCCGCCGGGTCGTCGATCTTGGGGCCGGAGAAATTCTTTTGACCTCCATGGACGCGGACGGCGGCAAAGCCGGCTATGATCTTCCCTTGACCCGGGCGGTCAGTCGCGCGGTGGCGGTTCCGGTGATCGCCTCCGGCGGCGCCGGTACGCTCGATCATCTCGTCGAAGCGGCGACCATTGGCGAAGCGAGCGCGGTGTTGGCCGCGTCGATCTTTCACTTTGGGGAATATTCCATCGCCGAGGCGCGAGCCGCCTTGGCCGCCGCTGGCGCGCCGGTGCGCACGCTTGCGGCGTCATATTGACGAAGGAGGCCGCCATGGCCGCAAACCAAGCCCTCGGCGAGGCGTTGACCCGATTGCTCGCCACCGTGGACGCCCGCGCCGCCGCTCAGGCAGATACGTCCTATACGGCGCAATTACTGTCCGCTGGGACGCCGACCTGCGCGCGCAAGCTTGGCGAAGAAGCGGTGGAGCTGATCGTCGCCGCGCTTGACGGCGACGCCGCCGGCGCCGTCGGCGAAGCCGCGGACGTGATGTATCATTTCGCCGTTCTGCTGAAAGCCGCCCGCGTCGATCCCGCCGCCGTGGCCGCCGAGCTCGCCCGCCGCGAGGGCGTTTCCGGCCTCGAGGAAAAAGCCTCCCGCGGCGACTAGGGCCTTATCGGCCGCGTTCCTGGAGGAAGTCGACGTATTTTCCGTAGGCGTCGGCGGCCGCCTCTTCGTCGAAGAAGTGCCGCAGATCCCCGGTCAGGGTCGGATCGTCGAAAATATGATCTTGCTCGGCGTAATAGACGAGGTCGAAAGGCGCGCCCTTGGCGGTTTTGCGTTCGATCATCGACTTGCATTGCGGCCCGTCGACGATTTGGTCCTCGCCGGCGACGAAGGCGAGGGTCGGCGCGTCGCCGCGCCATGGATTGAACCGCGACAGGGCGCCGACACCGCAATAAGGATAGAACAGAATGACGCCGTTTGCCGACGGCGCGGCGACTTTTTCGCTCAGCGCGGCCGGCGCCTTGTTGGCGAGGTCGAGGGACAGCAAGTCCATGAGCGTCCACGCGCCATGGGACCAGCCGGCCAAGACGATGCGATCGGCGTCGACGTCATCGCGCGCGGCGACGATCTCCATCGCCGCGATCACGTCGGCGACCCGCTCTTGGCCGAGGAGTTCTTTGCCCTGACAAACAGTTTCGCGCGCTTGGTCGCCGTCAATGCCGCGCGGCGCGTGGCTGTCGACGATGACCGCCATATAGCCGGCCTCGTCGGCGGCTTTGGCCCAATGGTCCATGAACGCGGGCCGCATGCCCGAGCAGCCGTGGAATTGGATCACCGCCGGATAGGGCGCGTCGCCCTGGCTCGGGGCGCGGAATTGAATATGGTCGGCGAGCAGGCTCTTGTGCGCGTCGAGGCTTTGCTTCTCGATCTTGCCGGCGAAATAGCCGAGCGCCAATGGTTCGCGGTTGACGAATAAGACGACCGCGAGCAGGCCGAAGACGGCGAGGCCGCCGATCACAATATTCCGCATCAAGAGCTCCTATAGAATGTCCAGTTCGCGCGCCATCTCTCGCAAATTGCGCTGCGGCCGGGCGCCGAAATGGCTGATCACCTCGGTCGCGGCCATAGTGCCAAGGGCGCCGGCCGTCGCCAAGGGCATTTGGTTCGCGAGACCGTATAAAAGTCCTGCGGCGTAGGCGTCGCCAGCGCCGGTGGTGTCGACCAAAGCGGTCGGCGTCATCGCTTCGACTTTGACCGGCGCCTCGCCGCGCTTGATCAACAATGAGCCGTGTTCGGACATGGTGATCGCCATCAACGGGCATAATTCCTGCGCCGCGGCGACGAGTTTTTCTTCGTCGCTGACGCCGAACAGGGTTTCCGCTTCCGCCTGATTGGCCACCAGAACGTCAATATGGCTCGGAATGAAGTCGAGGAAATCCTGATGATTGCGCTCGACGCAACCATAATCGGACAGGGTCAGGGCGGTGCGTCGACCGGCGGCGCGGGCCGCTTCGCTGGCTTTGACGAAGGCTTGGCGCGGGATTTCGGTTTCGAACAAATAGCCTTCAAGGAAGACGATTTCGCCGCGGCCGATAAAACCCGGATCGACGTCGTCTTTGCCGACGAAGCCGGCGGCGCCGAGGAAAGTGGACATGGAGCGCTGGGCGTCCGGGGTGACGTTGATCAAACAGCGACCGGTGGCCGGGCCGTCGACCAGGGGCGCGGTGTCGAACTCAACGTCGATGCTGCGCAGGTCGTGGCGGAAAATCTCGCCCAGGGCGTCGTCGCTGACCTTGCCGATGAAGCCGCCTTTGCCGCCTAAGGACGACACGCAGGCGATGGAGTTGGCCGCCGATCCGCCGGAAATCTCGACGCCCGGCGCCATCGCCTCGTAGATCCCGTGCGCCGCGGTCTCGTCGATCAGCGTCATGCCGCCTTTGATGATGTCGTGGCGCTTTAGGAATTCGTCATCAGCGTTGGCGATAATGTCGACGATCGCGTTGCCGATGCCGATGACGTGAAGATCTGGGTTTGCCATGGGGCGGAGTTTCCTGTGTGTGTTGCTGGGCCGGCCGCAGCG
>CAYWWL010000308.1:0-2965 GCA_964461925.1 uncultured Caulobacterales bacterium
GTTTATGGAGAAGCACTCGGTGGCGAGGCTGATCGGCGCGCCTCCAGGCTATGTCGGTTATGATCAAGGCGGCTTGTTGACCGACGCCATCGATCAAAATCCTCATTGCGTCTTGTTGTTGGACGAGGTCGAGAAAGCGCATCCGGAGATCTTCAATATCCTGCTGCAGGTGATGGACAATGGCCAGCTCACCGACACTAACGGCAAGAAGATCGATTTCCGCAACGTGATCGTCATTATGACAACGAACGCCGGCGCGTCAGACGCGGCGAAAAACGCCATCGGCTTCGCCGGCGGACGCAAGGACGACGAACGCGAAGAAGCGATCAAACGCACCTTCACGCCGGAGTTCCGCAATCGTCTCGACGCGGTGGTTCAGTTCGCAGGCCTGTCGGCGAAGATCATCGATCGGATCGTCGAAAAATTCGTGCTTCAGCTCGAAGCGCAATTGGCCGATCGAAACATCACGTTCGAGGTCGATGCTGAAGCCACCCGCTGGTTGGCGGAACGCGGTTTCGACGAGGAGATGGGCGCGCGGCCATTGGCCCGGGTGATCCAAGACAAAATCAAGAAGCCGATCGCCGACGAGATTTTGTTCGGCGCATTGAAAGACGGCGGCGTGGTTCGGGTTTTCGTCGACGCAGACGACAAAGCCAAGCTTGGCTTCGAATTCATTCCTGAGCCGTCAGACGGCGACGACGACGGCGACGCGAAAAACGTCCCCGTGCTCGTGGACAAATCCTAATACGGATGATGTGACGAATAGTGGAGGCGGCTCTTCTACAGAGCCGCCTTTATTTTTTCTGCGATCGCCGCAAGGGCCTGCGGATCCGCCTGTGCGCCGGAGGCGTGCGGGCGCTCGTTCGCGCCCTCATAGGCGGGCACGACGTGAAAGTGCAGATGGAAGACCGTCTGTCCCGCTGGCGCGCCGTTGAACTGCGCGATGCGCACGCCGTCTGGCTTGAGCGAAGCGACCACGGCGGCGGCGATTTTCTGGGTCGCGAGGATCGTCTCGGCGAGGGTTTCAGCGTCGGCCGCAAGCAGGTTCGTGGCCTTGGCGGTTTTCGGTATCACCAAGCAATGGCCTTCGCTCTGCGGGAAGATGTCCATGAAACATAACGTCTTCTCGTCTTCCCAGACTTTCACGCAGGGTAGCTCGCCGGCGATAATTTTCGCGAAGATATTGCCGTCCTCATAGGGCGCGTCGAGGCTCATGGGCGGGCTCCTTTCGGCTTATGACGGGTCGTCGAGGTCGACGCCCTTGTCTAACAATAATTGCCGCGCTTTCGGCTCCTGCTCCTCCGCTACGGCGATGCGCACTCCGCCGACCACGGACGCCATGGTCGACATCTCGCCGTCGAGCAGCGTGGCGACGACGTCATTCGCTTGCAGATAACTGACCATGATCCGCGCGGACATCATGTCGTGGGTTCGGAAAATGACTTTCAAGACGAGGGTTCTTTCTTGAAGGGCGTATAATCGCTCAAATATTCGATTTCAGCATCGTTCTGACGGCGTTCTTGGTCAAGGTAGTTTTCAATCGCTTGCCTGAAGCCCGCATCGCCGATCCAATGCAATGAGTGCGTCGCCACCGGTTCATAGCCACGAGCGATCTTGTGCTCTCCCTGCGCGCCCGCCTCGACCCGCGCGAGCCTGTGGGCAATGGCGAAGTCGATCGCCTGATGATAGCATAATTCAAAGTGCAAGAAGGGGTAATATTCCGTACAGCCCCAATAACGGCCATAGATGGCGTCGCCGCCGAGGAAATTAAGCGCGCCTGCGATTGGCGTTCCATCGCGCTCGGCGACGAAGAACACCAGATCGTCGGTCATCGTATCGGCGATGATGGTGAAGAAGCGGCGCGTCAGATAAGGGTGGCCCCATTTGCGCGCGCCAGTGTCCTGATAGAAGCGCCAGAAAGCGTCCCAATAGGGTTCGGTGATTTCTTTTCCGCGAAGTGTCTTAAAGACTAGGCCGGCGTTCGCGGCGTCGCGTCGTTCCCGTCGCACGGTCTTTCGTTTGCGAGAGGCGAGCGTCGCAAGAAAGTCGTCATAGGTTTCGAAGCCGCGATTGACCCAATGATACTGAACGCCGTCGCGGCGTAAATAATCCGCCCCGGGGCCAATGGCGAGGTCGTCGTCATTGACGAAATTGACGTGAAGCGACGAAACGCCCAGCTGCGACGCCGCGCTGGCGGCGGCGCTGGCGAGGGCGCCGCGAAGGGCTGCGCTCGGCGCCAGAAAACGAGGGCCCGTCACCGGCGTGAACGGCGCCGCGCAAACGAGTTTCGGGAAATAGCGCCCGCCTGCACGCTCATAGGCGCTCGCCCAGTGATGATCGAAGACATATTCGCCCTGGCTATGGAACTTCGCGTAGAGCGGGGCGGCGCCGACCAGCGTGTCGTCTCGCTTCAAGAGAAGGTGACGCGGCAGCCAGCCGGCGGAGTCGCTAACCGACTCCGATTCCTCCAAAGCGGCGAGAAAGCGGTATGAAATGAATGGATTATAGGGGCCGCAGGCGGCGGCGAGAGCTGACCAGTCGCTCTCGCTGACCTCGTCAATCGAGGCCGCCATGGTGGCGACGATTCCATCGTCTGGCCCATCATCCGGCCCGTTGTTTGGCGTCGTCATGTGGCGATTTCAAAAATCCCGTCGATCTCCACCGCGGCGCCCAGCGGCAAGCTTGGAGCGCTGACCGCGGCGCGCGCATGGCGGCCGGCGTCGCCGAAGACTGCGACCATGAGGTCGGACGCGCCGTTGACGACTTTCGGTTGATCGGTGAAATCAGCGGTCGAGTTGACGAAGGCGTTTAACTTCACGACACGGACGAGCTTCGATAGGTCGCCGCCGCAGGCGGCTTTGAGCTGGCTGATCAAGGATAAGCCGCAGGCTTGCGCCGCCGCGGTGCCTTGCTCGACGGTGAGATCGTCGCCAAGGGTGCCAGCAATGATCCCATCGGCGTTCAT
>CAYWWL010000309.1:0-2954 GCA_964461925.1 uncultured Caulobacterales bacterium
TCGGTCGACGACGCCGCGGCTCGGGCGATCGACGGCGTCGTCGACGTGAAGCAATTGAGTTCCGGCGTCGCGGTCTATGGCCGCAACACCTACGCCGCCCTGAAGGGCCGCAAAGCGCTCGCCATCGAATGGGATCTAAGCGGCGCCGAGACGCGCGACACCGACGCCATCGCCAGGGACACCCTGGCGAAGGTCGGCGAACGCGGCGCGGTGGCGGGAACCCATGGCGACGCCGACGCGGCGCTCGCCGGCGCGGCGACGGTGCTCGAAGCGGACTATGTGTTTCCGTATCTCGCCCATGGCCCGATGGAGCCCCTCGACGCGGTGATCGCCCCGGCCGACGGCGGCGGCGTCGACGTCTGGATCGGCAGTCAAAGCGTGACCATGGATCATCAAGTGATCGCCAATGTGTGCGGATTGGAAATGTCGCAAGTGACCATGAATATCATGCTCGCGGGCGGCAGTTTCGGACGCCGGGCCCAGCCTTTGTCGCAATTCGCGGCGGAAGCGGCCGAAGCCTTCGTGGCGATCGGCGGCGACACGCCGGTGAAATTGATGTGGACCCGCGAAGACGACATCCAAGGCGGCTTTTATCGTCCGTTGACGGCGCATCGCGTGCGCGGCGGCCTCGACGAGAATGGCGCGCTGGTCGGCTGGGACTATGTGGTCGCCGGCCAATCTTTCATGACTGACACGCCGTTCGAAGAGATGATGATCGTCAACGGCGTCGACGTCGGCTTGGTTGAAGGCGGTTCCGAGATCCCATACGCGATCCCGAATTTCGTCGCCTCGAATCATATTCTGCGCAGCCCGGTGCCGGTGCTGTGGTGGCGCTCGGTGGGACATACCCATACCGGCTATGTGGTCGAAACGTTCATCGACGAGCTCTTGGAGGCGGCGGGCAAGGACCCTGTCGCTGGCCGCCTGGCGTTGATGGACGAGAACCATGCGCGCCTCGCCGGCACCTTGCGCAAAGCCGCCGAGATCGCCGACTGGGATCGGCCGCGAGCGGAAGGACGCGCGCTTGGCGTCGCGTCGGTGAAATCGTTCCAATCCTATGTCACCGAAATCGTCGAGGTCTCTCTCGCCGACGACGGCATGCCGACGGTGCACAATGTCTGGTGCGCCGTCGACTGCGGCGTCGCCGTCAATCCGGAGATCATCAAGGCGCAGATGGAAGGCGGGATCGGCTTCGGCCTCAGCGCCATCCTGTTCAACGAATTGACCCTAGGCGAGGGCGGGACGGTGCAGCAGTCGAACTTCCACGACTATCGGTCCCTAAAGCTGCATGAAATGCCGGACGTCGAAGTGGCGATCATCGATTCGCAAGAACCGCCGACCGGGGTCGGCGAGCCGGGGACGCCGCCGATCGGGCCGGCGGTCGCCAATGCGGTGCGTAAACTCACCGGCGAAGCGGTGCGCCGCCCGCCATTCATTCGCGCGACGACGTCGGCATAAGGGGATAGACGATGGCGACCTTTTTCTCTCGGATTTTCGCGATTGTCGGCTTTGCCGCGCTGGCGGCGTGCGGCGGTCAAGACGCGACGCCTGACGCCGGCGGCGGCGCTGAGGCGGCGCAAGAAATCGCCGGGCTGAAGACCCCGGCGGCGTTCGCGGACATCACCGACGATCAAGCCCGCGCCGCGGCCTTGTTCACGGAAATGGCCAAGGTGATGTTGCATCCACGCTGCGCCAACTGCCATCCGCGCAGCGGCGGCCCGACCCAGGGCGACGATATGGCGCCCCATAATCCGCCGGTGGTGCGCGGCGCCGGCCTCGGCGCAGCGGGGATGGAATGCGGCGCTTGTCATGGTGCGGAGAACGTCGCGTTCGCGTCGATGACCGGATCCGTGCCGGGCGCCGAGCCATGGTTCCTGGCGCCCGAAAGCATGGGCTGGGCCGGCGCGAGCGCCGCCGAGCTATGCGTTCAAATCAAGGATCTCGATTTGAACGGCGGCCGCAGCCTCAACGATCTCGTCGCCCATAACACCAGCGACCATCTCGTCAATTGGGCCTGGCATCCGGGCGAAGGGCGCACCCCTGCGCCGGGCGATCAGGCGACGTTTGGCGCGTTGACGGCGGCCTGGGCCGACGCCGGGGGACACTGCCCTTCAGAAGGCTAAAGGACCGCTGAAGGACAAAGCTAAGTCGACAAGCCCCGCCGCGTCCCGTTATCGGGCGAGGCGGTATTCATTGCGCAAAAACGGATCGCCGCCGTCCGCGTAGGTCACGCGCTTGCCGATATAAAGGTCCGCCGCGCCGGCGCGATAGGTCATCTCGCAGGTGGCTTTCTTGCCCATATCCTCGCATGCGTAGCGGGTGACAAAGGCGTACGCGTCGTCCGTAGCCGTCGCCGACACGATCGGCTGGCCGTCGAAAGCGCGCCCGTCTTTCGATAAGCGCGCCGTGCTTTCGCCGTTTTGCCGCGGTTCGTCCGGATACCGATAAGCGATCGTGACCTTGTCGCCGTCGACGCTGACCGTGGCTTCTGCGGGGATGGTGAAATAGTCGAACGGTTCTTGGTAATTCAAATAAGTGAGCGCGCCGCGCCAGTCTCCGGCGAAGCGCTCGAGCGCGCGCGGTTCGACCCGGGGCGCGTCATCCGTCGCAATCTCCGTCACGGCGTCCGCGGCCTCGTTTTCGGCGCAGGCGGCGAGCGAGAATAGACCCAAGGCGATGGCTAAGGCCCCGGCGCGGGTGACTGTACGGTGCATAATCCTCTCCCGATAACGCGGCGACACCGGTCGCCGAAGGTCGAAGATCGAACGTCGCCGCCGCGTTCGTCAAGCCGGTCGCCCGGTAAAGCGCGGGGGGAATGCACGCGACAGCTCCGGGCTGATAAAAAAACAACGCCGCTGTCGCAATGGGTGGGCGACAGGGCGTTGTAGTGGTGGACGCATCTTACTACGGGGGGCGATGCGTCTCGGGGGGGATGGTTGAAGATTGACGGCGAC
>CAYWWL010000310.1:0-2950 GCA_964461925.1 uncultured Caulobacterales bacterium
CCCCTCAGGACGCGGGAAGAAGCTGACCCCCAGTCCCGTTCAAGCGCTAGCAGAGACGCATAACCTGCCGGTCGTCACGCCGGGTTCGCTCCGAAAGCCTGAGACGCAAGCAGCGTTCGCCGCGCTCGATGTCGACGCTGCGATCGTCGTCGCCTATGGGCTCATCTTGCCGCGAGAGGTGTTGGGCGCGCCTCGGTTCGGCTGTTTTAATCTTCATGCGTCGTTATTGCCCCGTTGGCGCGGCGCGGCGCCCATCCAAAGGGCGATTATGGCTGGCGACCAGGCTACGGGGGTTCAGGTGATGCGGATGGAGGAAGGGTTAGATACTGGCCCGATCCTTTTGTCCGAAACCGTCAAGATCGCCGACGACGACACGTTCGCAAGCTTGCACGACAAGTTGGCGCGTGTGGCGGCTGAGTTATGCCCTAGATTTTTGTCGGCCTTGTCGCGCGGGGCGATCGCCGAGACGCCCCAGAGCGAGGACGGCGTCATCTACGCCGAGAAAATTACGAGCGCTGAAGCGCGTATCGATTGGCGTAACGCCGCAGACGACATCGATCGGCAAATCAGAGGCCTGTCGCCATTCCCAGGCGCATGGTTCACCGCCGACGTAGGGCGAGGCGAGGAGCGCGTGAAAGCCCACATGTCGTCGGTGGTCGCAGGCGAAGGCGCGCCTGGCGAGGTGTTGTCCACGGAAGACAGCCTTGTGATCGCGTGCGGACGCGGCGCGGTCGCGTTGTCCCGGTTGCAACGCGCCGGCAAAGCCGCCCAATCCTATGCGGCGTTTAAGAATGGTTTCGCCGTGAAGGCCGGCGACCGGCTTTGACGGGTCATGCGGCGCTTCTTCCTCATATTGGAGTATGACGGCGGGCCTTATGTCGGTTGGCAACGACAAGCCAATGGCAGGTCGATTCAACAGGCGCTTGAAGAAGCGGTAGAGAAATTTTGTCAGCAGAAGACGACGGCTGCGGCCGCAGGAAGAACCGATGCCGGCGTCCACGCACTAGGCATGCCGGCCCATATTGACATCGACGTCGCAGCGTCGGCTGACACGGTGCGTGACGCGATCAATTTTCATCTCCGGCCTGAACCGATCGCCGTGCTTGCGGCGCGAGAGGCGCCGGAAAGTCTGCACGCGCGCTTTTCCGCCGTGGCGCGCCATTACGCATACATTATCGTTCCGCGTCGGGCGCCCTTGGCGATCCAGGTAGGAAAGGCGTGGCGGATCACCGCGCCATTGAATGTCGACGCAATGCATCGCGCCGCCCAGGTCTTGATCGGTCGCCACGACTTCACCACGTTTCGGGCGGCGCAGTGCCAATCGAAATCCCCCGTGAAGTCGATGGATGACGTCGCGGTCAAACGGGTCGCCGACCGTATTGAGGTGACCGCGTCCGCGCGGTCGTTTTTACACCATCAGATTCGTTCGATCGTCGGCAGTCTCGTCGAAGTCGGCGTTGGAAAATGGACGGAGGGCGATTTCGCCGCCGCATTGGCCGCTAAAGACCGGACCGCGTGCGGACCGGTCGCGCCGCCCGACGGGCTCTATTTTGTTAGAGCGGACTATCCGACGGATCAGGCGTTAGGTTGAAAGCTATGTCTGCGAAGACGGTGATGAGGCCAGTGATCGCCAAGGTTAGTATAACGACTAAAATCAATACGCCGACGCTCGCCGCCAGATTTCGATCAAAGCCGCGCCGAATGACGGCCCATAGAATCGCGAATTGAATCGCCAACGCCATCAGAACGGCGAACGACCCCGCGATCGAACTGGCGGAGATTGACAGAACCACCATCGCGGCGATCTGCACGGCTAAGCGAAGCAATTGCGACCAATTGTAGGCGACGATAACGAGGCCGGCGCGTTCGCTTACGTCAAAGGCGCGCGTAAATCCGACAAGCAATGCGAGCGACCCGATCCACTTCGCAAACATAATGATGAGTTCAATGGCGATGAATCCCGCGACGCCAAGCTTCAACAGCGGTGCGCCAGCGAATTCCGGCATCGCGGTTGACGTATTCCAGGTCAGAATGAATAGGCCGATGCCGAGAGGAAAGGCGTAGGCGAAAGCGAGAAACGACTCAAAGACGCCGTCGACGCTGGAGTCGACCCGGTCTCGCCAGCCTGGGGCGTCTACCACCATGGACCAAATGGCGGATAATTGGGAGGATGCGTGATCCAACCGGTTCATCGTTAGCGACCAGGCCATTCAGCGGCGAAATAGCGGCGGATTATGCCCTCATAGACGTCGGTGAGGCGCTGAATATCGGCGATAACGGCGTGCTCGTCGGTCTTGTGCATCGACTCGCCGACAAGCCCGAATTCAACCACCGGCGCCATCGATCGTATGAAGCGCGCATCCGATGTGCCGCCGCTCGTCGACGGATCAGGATCTTGTCCTGTTCTATCCTTCACCTCGTTGCGGAGAAGGTCGATAAACGTGTCGTCGGTGGTAAGAAATGCTTCGCCCGACACGACGCAGGATAGGTCGTATTTCAATCCCTCAGCGACGTCGTCGATTTGGCGCCGAAGCCAAGTTTCCAGGGCATCGCCTGTCCAGGTTGGATTGAAACGTATGTTGAACCGCGCTGTCGCTTTTGACGGGATAACGTTGTGGGCTTCGTTGCCGATATGAATGTCGGTAATCTGAAGACTTGACGGCTGGAAACGCGGATACCCGTCGTCCAATGGCGTCTCGCTCAAACGTAGCAGCTTCCGCAGGAGGGCGGGAATCGGGTTGGACGCGCGATGCGGGTAGGCCACATGACCTTGAACGCCGAACACGGTGAGCCAGCAGTTCACGCTGCCGCGGCGCCCGACCTTAATCATATCGCCAAGCGTCTCCACGCTCGTTGGCTCTCCGACAAGGCAATGGTCGAAGCGTATGTTCGCGGCTTCTAGCCAATCCAGAATTTTTTTCGTTCCGTTTACGGCGGGGCCTTCTTCATC
>CAYWWL010000311.1:0-2949 GCA_964461925.1 uncultured Caulobacterales bacterium
AACATCGTGCCGATCTTCGGCGTCGGCGAGCATGACGGCTGGCACTACTACGTCATGCAGCTGATCCGCGGCGTGCCGCTCGACGATGTGCTGCGATCGATGCGTTCCGAGCCGCCCACGACGGAACCCCGAGCGACCCCGCACCGCTTGTCGACAAATGCCGGTAGCGCACGAAAGCCACCAGAGCTTCGCCCTTGGGCAGATGCCGGAAGACCTCTTCTAGACCCGCGTCCCGTCGCGCCTGGAGCGGGAAAAATTCCCTGCCGATTTCCAGCAATTGACCGCGCTTATCTTCCGCCCGGCGCTGGCTTGACTGCGCCCCGGCGAGATAGTCGGCGATCAACTCCACCGGCTCGCTTGACAAGGTGGAATGGGCCGAAGCCTGGCGCAGCGCCGCCGCCCAAGCTTCGCTGACCTGGGTGCCCGCGCCGCAATTAACGATGATCCGGCTGCGACCGGACGCGAAATAGAACGACCCGCCGCCCTGATAGGCGCGCGAGGGCACTTTTACGCCGGTGGGCGGGCCGACTTCGGCCACCAGCACCGTGCGACCGCTGTGCAGGCGTTGAAAACCGGAATGCCGAGCGAACCCCGTCGGCGCGGCGCTTTCGCGGTGCTCTTTGAGGGCGGCGTCGATCGCCTCGCGGTCTTCTTCGAAGCCGCCATTGAAGCCGGCCAAGCGTCCGTCGCCGAGCCTGAACATCTCCAAATGCCCGGCTGCGCGCACCAGAATATGCGCCAGATACCCCGGCGGCTCCTGGCCGCGCTCGGCCATCGCCTGCAGCACCATCCGAATACGGAGGACAATCTCCAATTGGCGCGACGGATTGCGACTGACGTGGCCGCCGTCCTGACGGATCTGCAAACGCAGCTCCCGGCGCAAGATCTGCAAGCCGCGGGCAAGGGCTTCGCCGCATCCTGGCAAGCATAACCCGGAAATGCACACCGCGAAGGCGGCGTTCAGCCGTTCCTGGGCGGACTGCGCGCCATGGCCGGCATGGGCGAGATGACGGGTCTGACGCGCCATCGAGGTGAGGAAGCTCGACCGCCAAAGGACGTCGCCGCCGCCATAGACAAGGCCGCCATGACAGGACAATTGCACCAAGCGTTCGGCCGCCAAGGACGGCGTCCAACTCTCCGGCGACCATTTTCCATTTGCGGCGAACCAGGCTCGCGCCAGGGTCATCGCCGCGTCGACGCCGTCGTCGCCGAGCGCGGCGAGGTCGCGGAGCCAATAAAATCTGTGTAGGTACTGGTAGATCGCCGTGCCTTTGCGCGCCTTCTCAAAGGCGCTGTCGAGTTCGCCCTCGCATTCGAGCGTCTCGTCGCCAACGATAATCTTGCCGCGCAGAATGGCTTTCGCTTTATCCTTGTCCCCATCATAAGGGTCTTGCAATAGGCACAAAAACCGATCCGGCGCCGGGCCTTTCAGCCGCGCCTGATAGAACAGGCTCTCGCCCCAGGCTTTTTGCAGCCGACCAACGAGTTCGTCCTTGATGACCAGCGGCGAAGATTTCGCCAGAGCCGCAACTTTACGCCGACCGGCCGTCATCCCGCCGCCCCCTGGCGCAAGGCTGCGATATTGGCGGCGTACGCGTCAGCGTCGCCCTTGAAGACGGCCGATCCCGCGACCAGCACATCGGCGCCGGCGGCGATGACTTTCCGCGCGGTCTCCGCGTTCACGCCGCCGTCGACCTCAAGCATGATCTCGCGCCCCGAGCGCTCGATCATCCCTCGTAGGATCTCGATCTTGCGCAATTGGCTGTCGATAAATTTTTGCCCGCCAAAGCCTGGATTGACGGTCATCACCAAGATCAGGTCGATATCGTCGATCACCGGTTCGATCAGCTGGGCCGGGCTCGCAGGATTGAGCGCGACCCCCGGCTTCATGCCGGCTGCGCGGATCGACTGCAGCGTGCGATGCAGATGCGGGCCGGCTTCCGGGTGCACGGTGAGAATATCGGCGCCGGCCTTGGCGAAGTCTTCGATATAGGGGTCGACGGGCGAGATCATCAGATGCACGTCGAACGGCAGATCCGTCGCCTTGCGGATCGCGTTCACCACCAGCGGGCCAATCGTCAGATTAGGAACGAAATGCCCGTCCATCACGTCGATATGGATAAAGTCGGCGCCCGCGGCGGCGACCGCGCGCACTTCCTCGCCCAGACGCGAGAAATCAGCGGATAGAATCGACGGAGAAATACGCAAATTTGGCATACCTACCCTGGTACCGTGTTGCGCATTTAGGACGCAATGATTCTTCTCTCGATTAAGGGGATTTCACGGTCGGACAATCCTGTCGCCAAGGACCAAACCTCGGGCCAGACCTGTCATCCAATCGATTGCTCCGATCCATTGCCATTCCAGGCGGGCGGATCGACGGGCGTCGGCGAGGCGTGTGGGGAATAAGGGGCCCGCTGCAGGCCTATGGGGGGTGTCGCGTCGGGATCGGGCGGCCGGCAGCGGGCGCTTATGGGTCAAGCAAGCAATACGGCTATTCGTTATCGCCGGGATCGATGGTGGCGGCGGTTTGCGGCGGAAATGAGGCGATCTCGCGGCCATTTCCGTTTAACCGTTTGTTTTTATTAGTTAATAAATCCTTCCCGCGACTCGTTCCGCGGTTTGGACGGAGCCCTGGCGGGGGCCATCGCCGACCGCACCTTGGTCGAGGTGGACCAGCCGAGCCATGTCAGCGCGACGCCGACCGCCATGCCGCCTAGCCATTCAATGTCGTAAAGGCCAACGCCGGTGAGCGCGAACATGGCGAGGCCAAGGGCCATAAACGCGGTGCGCATCGGCGACTTCAGCGTCTTGCCAACGGCGCGCGCTGCGGCCGCCGGCGCTTTCGCGGCGGTCTTCGCCGCCTGCGCCACAACAGGCGCCGCGGCGCTGATCGCGCCATTCAAGACACGATCAGCGCCGCGGCGCTGATCGTGTCTTGAATGGCGC
>CAYWWL010000312.1:0-2946 GCA_964461925.1 uncultured Caulobacterales bacterium
GTTTAACGGCGACAGATAGAGGTTTTTCCTCGTTTCGGAGCGGAATTGATTCTGGTCGCGACTAAGAATCGCTCCTAGTGTCTAACCAGCTATGACTGATCTTACGAACCCTTCTGACCCGCCGCCGCCCGAGGCGCAGTCCGATCCGCCCGTAGCGGAGGAGGACGCGCCCTTCGATGCGCCAGTGCGCGCCTCGGCGGACGCCGGCGAGACATTCGACGTCGACGGATTGATCGTCAATATCGACGGTTTCGAAGGGCCGCTCGACGTGCTGTTGGAATTGGCGCGCAGCCAAAAAGTAGACTTGCGGAAGATCTCGATCCTCGCGTTGGTCGAGCAGTATCTTACTTTCGTCGAAGCGGCGAAATCCCAACGTTTGGAGCTCGCCGCCGACTATTTGGTCATGGCCTCGTGGCTCGCCTTCTTGAAGACCAAATTGTTGCTGCCGTCCTTGGCGTCGACCGAGGACGAACCCACCGCCGACGAAATGGCGGCGCGTTTGGCGTTCCAGTTGCAGCGCCTGGAGGCGATGCGCGAAGCGGCCGCGGCGATCTACAAATTGCCGCGCCAGGGGCTCGATTTCTTCCCAAATGGCAGCCCTTCCGGGATCAACGTCCTGCGCAAGAAAGAATGGAAATCGGACCTTTTCGAACTGCTGCAGGCATATACTCGCCAGCGGATCGACAATGCGCAGCGCACGTATCAACCGACGCCGCCGCCGGTGTTCTCGATCGAAGAGGCGCGGGTGCGGTTGCGCCGGATTCTTGGCGACATTCCCGATTGGGTCGATCTGCGGGCTTTGTCGACATGGCGCGCGGTGGAGGCGCCGACCACGTCGGTGATCGCCAGCGCGTTCAACGCCGCGCTGGAGTTCGCGAAGGACGGCAAGATCGAAATTCGCCAGCTCGGCCATTATGAGCCGGTGTTCGTGCGCGGCCGGGAAGAGCCGGCGCCCCTGGTGGAAGACAGCGAAGTGGCGCACCTGCCGCAACGCAGGTTCGGACTGTCGATGGAGGCGTCGGGCGATGCGACGCCAGCAGGCGCAACGCCAGAAGATGCGCAGCAAGACGATACGACGGAAGACCATGAGGCCGAGGAGGGCGCGATGGGCCCGCAATCGGCGGACGATGGTTTCTCCGATGGCGGCTTTTCCGAAGATGACTTTTCAAATGAAGAGCCGACGATGAAAGAGGCGGTGAGCGATGATGGAAATTGAGGCCGAGCGGCGCAAAGAAGTTGACGATGGGCCGGAGCGCTTAGCGAATCTGTCCGCCCGGGAAGTGCAAGAGGCGCTGGCGATCGAGCTTGGCGACGGCGTCGACGAAGACGCGGGCGACGCTGACGATCTCGACGAAGATCTGATCGCGGACGCTCTCGAAGACGACGATGACGATGCGGCGGAAAGCGTTGACGGCGACGTTGACGACGAGGCAGCGGCCTCGGCGGCGCCCTCCGGGGACGGGCCGTCGGCGGTGGCGACCGCGGCGGAAGCGGCGGTGCATTTGCGGATGCTCGAAGCGCTGTTGTTCGCCGCGCCGGAGCCCCTCGACGCTGCGGCGATCGCGAAGCGCTTGCCGGCGGCGGCCGACGTGCCGGCGCTGATCGAAACCCTGACCCAGCATTATGAAAATCGCGGCGTGCAAATGTCCGAAGTGGGCGGGCGCTATCGCTTCGTCACCAATCCGGAAGTGGCGCATATTCTCGTCGAAGAGCGGGTCGAAACCCGCAAGCTGACCCGCGCGGCGACGGAGACCTTGGCGATCATCGCTTATCACCAGCCGTGCACCCGGGCGGACATTGAAGACGTGCGCGGCGTCGCGGTGTCGAAAGGCTCCCTCGATCAGTTGTTGGAGATGGGCTGGGTGCGCTTGGCCGGCCGCCGTCGCGATTCGCCGGGCCGACCGGTGCTGTACGCGACGACTCCGGCCTTTCTCGAGCATTTCAATCTTGGTTCGGTCTCGGATTTGCCGGGCATGGCGGACTTGAAGGCCGCCGGTCTGCTGGAAGCGAACTTGCCGCCTGGCTTCTCCGTACCGTTGCCGCAAGACGCCGTGGCGGGCGAAGACGGCGAGGACGCCGATGAGGGCGATGACGGGGCGACGCCGGAATTCGTCCAGGATTTCCATGACGACGCCGACCCAGACGTTGGCCCGGACGCTGAACTGGACGCCGATCCAGGCGATGCGACGGACGAACCCTTAGACGCCCTTAGCGACGATGAAAGCGTCTTTTAAGGGCTGAAAGCGCGTCGAGATCGCGAGAATATCCGCGTCGGTATTTGGGTTTTGTTTGCCGATAGCCCTTACTGGGGCTATGCAGGACGCTAAGTATTTGGCCAGAGGAGATTGACGCAATGGCGCTAGGACCATGGCAGATCGTCATTATTTTGGTGCTCGCCGTATTGCTCTTTGGCGGCGGTGGGCGAATTTCATCTCTCATGGGTGATTTTGCGAAGGGAATCAAAGCCTTTCGGAGGGGTCTTGAGGACGAAGATAAATCCCTTTCCG
Source organism: uncultured Caulobacterales bacterium (assembly GCA_964461925.1). Classification (GTDB taxonomy): domain Bacteria; phylum Pseudomonadota; class Alphaproteobacteria; order Caulobacterales; family Parvularculaceae; genus MED-G105. The sequence continues at coordinate 2,508 of CAYWWL010000312.1, forward strand.
AGCGTGCGGACGCCGCCAAAGACGTCACGCCAGGGGCTGAGGAAAGCAATAAGACCACCGGCGCATAAGGCCCGCCGCGGGCCGCGTCGGCGGAGGAACACGGCGAACCCGAGGAACACGGCGAACCCATGTCGCTTTTGCCGCAATTTGGCTTTTTTGAATTGATGCTCGTGGCCGCGCTCGCCCTTGTGGTGGTCGGCCCGAAGGATCTGCCGCGTCTGATGCGCGCCGCCGGCAAAGGCCTCGCTCAAGTGCGGCGCTTAGCGCAGGAGTTCACTTCCGCCTTCGACGAGATGGCCCGGGAGGCGGAGCTCGATGAAATGCGCAAAGAGATTGAAGCGCTGAAAAACAACAATCCGATCGCCGCCACCAAGCGCGAGTTCGAAGCAGCGGTGAAGCCGAGCAGAGACGAAGCGAGGGCGGAAATGTAGAGGGTCGA
>CAYWWL010000313.1:0-2945 GCA_964461925.1 uncultured Caulobacterales bacterium
TGGATGCACATCGGCTGATCGAGGAATTCATGATCCTCGCCAATGTCGCCGCCGCGGAGACATTGGAGCAAAAAAAGACCCCGCAAATCTATCGCGTCCACGACGCGCCCGATCCGGAAAAACTCGACGCGACGCGGGATTATCTCGACAGCCTCGGATACTCGCTCACGAAAACCGACGCAGTGCAACCGCGACAGTTCAATCAATTGCTGGCGATCGCCGAACAGCGCGAACAGAAGGAAATGATTTCGGAGATCATTTTGCGGACCCAGCGCCAAGCGGTCTACGCGACCGAGAATCTCGGCCATTTCGGCCTCAATCTCGGACGCTATTCGCATTTCACGTCGCCTATTCGTCGCTATGCGGACCTCATCGTGCACCGCGCCTTGGTCAAGGCGTGCAAGCTCGGCGAAGGCGGCCAGACCCACGACGAGGTCGCGCAGCTCGACGAAACCGCCGAGATGATCTCGGATCTGGAACGCCGCGCCATGGCGGCGGAGCGCGAGTCCAAGGATCGTTTCCTCGCCAGTTTCCTTGAGGAAAGAGTCGGCGACGAGTTCGACGGACGCATACGCGGCGTCACCAAATTCGGCCTTTTCGTCAGTCTGGAGGAAACCGGCGCCGACGGCTTCGTGCCAATGCGCGCGCTGGGCTTTGAGCGGTTTCGCTTCGAAGAGGCGCGCCATGCGGTAATCGGCGAGACCACCGGCGGCGTCTATTATCTTGGCCAGGAAGTCAGCGTGCGCCTCGCCGAAGCCGCGCCTCTCACCGGCGGGTTGCGGTTCGACATGCTGACCAAGCCAGTGACGGACACAAGCAAAGCGCCGCGCCGAGGCCGATCCACTGGCCGCAAGCCGAAAGGCGGCAAGAAAAAAACCAAAAAAACCAGCGCCCGCAAGCAGGCGACGACGGCGCGGCGGACTGACGGACGAACCTCGGACGATCGCGCCAACGAAAAACGCGCCGCGCCCAAACGCGCAACGAAAAAACTAAGCGGCAAGAAAGCCGCCGGCAAAAAGTCAAAAAATCCGCGCCCGAAACCCGCCGCAAACAAGAAGTCCAGGGGCGGAAAGTCTAACGCCAAGTCGCGCGCCGAGTAGAATCGTCTTTCGGCGACCGCCGGCGCTAGTCCAAATCGGCTTTGCTTAAGCCCACCCGCGCCAAGATCTCATCCGCGTCGGCGTCGGCGATGGGCGATGGACGCGGATCGGCAGGCGTCTCACCGTCAAAGCGCGGCGCGGCGGCCGCATGCAAAACGCCGTCGACATCGCGATAGATCGAGCGAGCGGCGATATGCGGGTGCGCAGCGGCCTCGCTCGGCGCCAATACCGGCCCGACGCAAGCGTCGGAATTGGTGAACACGTCTTCCCAATGGGCGCGCGGCTTGCTGGCGAAGATTTGTTTGAGGCGCGCCCGGCAGGCGGGCCATTTGCTTTGATCGTATTGCTCCTTGAAATCCGGCTCCCCGGCGAGATCGAGCTTTTGCAGCAATTCAAAGTAGAATTTCGGCTCCAATGCGCCGACGCTCATATAGCCATCGTCGGCGCACTGATAGACGTCATAAAACGGCGCGCCGTCGAGCATCGAGCCGCCTCGCGCTTCAGGCATGCCGCCGGCGCCGCGCAAGGACAGTAATAAGCTCGTTAGGTGCGCCGCCCCGTCGACGATCGCGGCGTCGACCACGGCGCCCTTGCCGGTTGCGCGGGCGTCAAGCACCCCCGCCAAAATGCCGAGCGCCAGATAGAGCGCCCCGCCGCCGACGTCGCCGACCAAAGTCGGCGGCGGCACTGGAACCGCGCCGGCCTGTCCGGAATACCAATTGGCCCCCGCGAGACTGGCGTAATTGACGTCATGGCCGGCGAGATGCGCCCACGGGCCGTCTTGCCCCCATCCGGTTATCCGTCCGTACACGAGTTTTGGATTAGCCGCCATCAAGACGTCTGGCCCGAGACCAAGCCGCTCCATCACACCGGGGCGCAGGCCTTCGATCACCGCATCGGCGTCGGCCCCGATTTTCACCGCCGCGGCCACGTGCGCGGGATTCTTCAGATCGAGCACGATCGATTTCTTGCCGCGATTGAACAGCGCGCCCGCTGACCCTCCTTGACGACCGATCATGGTCACGTCGGCGCCGAGATCGGCGAGCAACATGCCGCAAAATGGCCCGGGCCCTAGCCCTTCAAATTCAACAATGCGCACGCCAGCAAGTTTCGACATTTATGCCCGTCCATGATTTTCGTCATCGCGGGAATAAAGTGCCGACAGCGTCGGCGATCCGCAAGAATCAGCCGCAGTTCACGAAGACAGGATTGGATCGATCGCTTGTTAGACCGCTTCTTGGTGCAGCTCGCAAGCGTCTTCTTTTTGCCGCGCGCCCGTGAAGACGAAACCTTCTACGCCCGACACGTAAAGCATATTCGTCAGCCGGCCTGCGAACGTGCGACACTTCGAATCGGCGCCGATCAAACACACCCGCGGCAATGGCACGGATTCGTTCATCTTCGACAGAGATTCGCCGCCCATTTGCCGGAAGACGCCAAGGTCGTTCGGATGAACGACGTCTTTCGTCGTGCGGCCGACAAAGTCATGCGGCTCGCCGCCAAGAGCCTCGCGCGCGGATGGGCTGACATAGAGAACGCGACCATCGGCGGAGAATATCATCGTCAAATCGCTCGTCGCTTCGATGATCGCGCGGAATCGCGTCTCCGCCTCGCGGCTCGCCTCCAACTTGATCGAGATATCGCGAAACGCCGCGTCATTGCGAGCCCGCAATCGGATCGCCCGGGTGATCATCCGCTCCGTATGCCAAGCAAGAAACGCCGTCGCCAAGCCGAACAGAACGACGACGCCCGCGATGGCGAAGCCGCCTGGGGACAAAAACAACGCGTAGCTCGCCGCGACCGCCGCAAGCAAAGGGGTGATGAACCCGGTGACAGCCTTCCACG
>CAYWWL010000314.1:0-2929 GCA_964461925.1 uncultured Caulobacterales bacterium
ACCAAGGGCGCGGGCGCACGGCGCATGAATGACGGGAAGGTCGGCGACACCGGGGTCGGTTGGTGGATCACGTCGACGCCGAGGGCGGCGGCGAGATCGCCGGCCCGGGAGGCGAGCCGCGCCATGGTCGAGATCGCGGTCAGGGGATAGACCACCGTGTCGAGCAGGGTCGACGGCAAGCCGCGACCGGCGCGAAAGATCGCCTTCTCGATCGGCGCGTCGTCGATGAAATGAAACCGATCCGGATTCCACACCGGATGGGCGCGGAGTTCGTCGGCGACGCGCACGTGCAAGAGCGCGTGAGCCTCGACCCCGAGAGCCGTCAGCTCACGGAAATAATGCAATGGCAGGATCGCTTCGCCGCCCATTTTCGCGGACATGTTCGAAGCGACGATGAGCGTCTTCATGTCAAGCCGCCCTTGTTCGCGCGATCAATTAGGGACGTAGTCGGCGATGAAGCCGTCCATCCGAGCGGTGAGGGTTTTGAGGCGCTCGTCGGCGACGGAGATCGGCGCGTCGCTCGGCACCGGCGTCATCACCCTGACCATAGCCCCGTCGGAGCGCTTCTTGAACACCGCGTCGAAGATCAGCCAGAACTTCATGACGAATTCGTTGGCCACCCGGCGACCGCGCTGGTCGTACCAGTAATACACCAATTGCTGGGACTGCAAGGCTTTGTTTTCGATCAGCATGCGGTTGTAGAAGTAGGATTGCCCGTCCGCCGTCGTCGCCGGCAAGATCTCTCTACTGAGGATTTTCCAGCCGCCGCCCGGAATGCATTGCCGCGGCGAATGCCATGAGCGGCCGTCGCGCTGGCGATCGAGATAGGCGATATAGATGTTGTAGAATTCCGCTTCCGGATTGGTCAGGTTGAAAATGATCGAGTCGTCCGCGCCCAGCACTTCGGCGATTTCCGGATCGATCGGCAGCACGTTGGAGCGCCAATCTGTGGGGAACTGGCTTGGCAGGCTGACGAAGCGCTCGCGGTCCGGCACGATGAGGGAATCGGTGGTGATCACTTTGCCGAGGCCGATAAAGGCCAAGGCGGCGACCGCCAAGCCGGCGAACACGACTTTTGGATCTTGCGGCAGGCGCGGGCGCGCCGGCGACGGGGTCGCGGCGGGAATTTCCGGCACCATCAAGGCGTCGAGCGGATTGCGCCGCGGCTTGGCGAACCAGCACAGGGCGGCAACGACGCCGAACAGGGCGACCAAGCAGAACAAGAACACCACCCAGCCTTCGAAGAAATGCAGCGCCCCCTCGGCGTGCTCCGGGCCGTAATTGGCGACGAAGACGCCGGTGACGGCGATGCGGAAACTGTTCATGACGATGGTGATCGGCACCGTGGCGGCGACGATCGTCAGGCGCTGCCATAATGGGCCGTTGAACATGTAGGCGGCCATCACCCCGATGCTGAGAAACGGAAACAGATAGCGCAGCCCGCTGCACGCTTCGGCGACCTGCAATTTGTAATTGCCGAGATCGATAATGTTGCCGGACAAGAACACCGGCACGCTCATCGCCTCCAACATGGCGACGCCGAGAATCGACGACATTTCCTGGAAGTTCCAGGACAGGACCGTGATCACCCAAAACGGCGGCGGCACCGCGAACAATAAGAACACCACCGGCGCGGCGACCATGCGCAACAGCGACAAGCCGCCAAAGCCGGCGACGCCGCCGGCGATGGTCGCCACGAGGGCCAAGTGTTGCAGCACGAAAATATGGGTGATCTTGCCGAGCAAGAGCAGCAACAGGCTGGCGCCGACAATGGCGACGCCAAGCATCGACGGCGCGCCGATGCTTTTCACCACGTTCTCGCGATTGCTCCACACCAACCAGGCGGAAATCACGGGAATGAAATAGGAGTGGCTCAGCTCGTCCTGGCCGCCCCAGCGCACGAACAGATTGACGATGGCCGGCCAATACAGCACGCCGGCGGCGAGAATCGCCGCGCCGATAACGCCGTATTCGACAAACTTCTCCCGAGGAATGTCAATCGCCGTGGGGTCGGTCGTCGTCATGCAATGCTCCCGTTCGTGCAAGATTGGCGATCTCGCCCATGGGCGAGGGCCATTTGAAGCCGATAATCTCGTCGAACTTCATTGCTGTTTCCTTGATGACGCAAGCAATCCACGGCTTTTCGCCGAGAAAGGCGCGATCATGGGCGCTCTCGTTCATAGGTAATCCCGCCGCCGGAATTGTCCAGACGCATTAACCGCTGGCCACGCACGAAGGCGTGATCAGCGGCGGCGCGGTCGCCAATTGTGCGCGGCAGGTCGCCTTAGAACGGCAGGAAGCCCCAGCCGGCGAGGAACACGGCGAGACTGATGCCGCCGAGAGCGGTCAGAAGCAGGCCGATCAACACGCCGATCGGTAAGGGTTCGTTAACTCTCGCCTTCACCGTCATGTAAAGCAGCGCGACGCCGAACAGGCCCGAGGCGAGCCCCGCCATCGCCGCATAGCGGGTCCAGCCAAGGGCGCCGCCGAGGATCAGCAATTGGCTCTCCTGGACGGTGGCGTAATAGCCATAGGCGAGGCCAAGGCCGCCGCCGGCGCCGAGCAGGGTCGTCAACCACGCCACCAACCGGGCGCCGCCCGTGCCGAGGGCCGGTTCGCCGTTCACCAAGCGCGCCACCGGGGCGATGGTGTAGATCAGCGCGCCGAAAATCAGCGTGATCGCCGCGAACATCGCAAGCCCCATGGGCGCGGCCAATTGCTTGGGATCTTCCGCCGACATCACCGCCAGACGGAACACCCCGTCGGCCTGGAACAGGGGACCGATAAAGTCCGGCGCCTCCATGGTGTCGACGCACGAGGTGTCGAGCTGGCCGTTCGGGTCGTCATAGAATTTCGTCAAGAACTCGCCGGCGCATTCCACCGACCGGGTCGGGCCGTGGCCGGCGTAGGGGAACTCAACATAGGTGCC
>CAYWWL010000315.1:0-2925 GCA_964461925.1 uncultured Caulobacterales bacterium
AAATCCGCCGCGTTCAAAGTCGTCAGGCGCGACTGGTAGGCTTTGTACAAGTCGACGCCTTTGCCTTCGGCGAAAAAATACGCCTCGTTGCCTGGGACTTTGTCCGGCGTCAGGCCGCGATTCTTCCAGCCGTCGATGACGGCGGCGAGGCCGCGCCCGGTCCAGCGTTTTTCGTCGAGACCGGCGTCGACGATAACCTGTTTCGCCAGTCGAATTTGGTCATCCGTATCGAGAATGGTGAAGCTCGACTTCAATCCGGCGAGTTCGGCGTGGCGACGCAAGATCATCGCCGCGATCGAGTGGAACGTGCCGAGCCACTGCATGCCCTCCATGGAGTCGCCGATGAAGCGATGCACCCGTTCGCGCATCTCCCGGGCCGCCTTATTGGTGAAGGTGACGGCGAGAATCTGGCTCGGCCAAGCCAGACGATTGGCGAGCAAATGGGCGATGCGGGTGGTGAGCGCGCGGGTCTTGCCGGTGCCGGCCCCAGCCAATAGCAGGACTGGCCCTTCGGTGGTGAGCACGGCGTCGCGCTGCTCGTCATTGAGGCCGTCAAGATAGGCTTCGTCGGCGGGCGTCGAAGCGGGGCGGGGCGCGGCCGCGGCGAGGGCGCGCTCGGAAATAGAGGGTTTTGCTGACATCCGTCGATCCTAACCCAGTCGAGACGATTCTTGAACATGTGTAGAACATCGCCGCTCTGGAAAATCGTTCGCCGACGCGACGCCGGGGATGCTCCGTCGAAAGGCGCGCCAATCGCTAGCGTGGCCGGCGCCCGCCCGTCCTGCCTGCAATCGGTTGACCCGCGCTTGACAAAACCCCGCATACCGCCCGCGCTTGCTAGTGTCGGCGCGGAATCGGTATAATTTTCCAGCAGGTTATAAATGGAGGCCCATGTGGCGGGAAAATTCGAACTTTACAAAGATAAGGCAGGGGAATTCCGGTTTCGGCTCAAAGCCGGCAATGGCCAGAACATTCTCGCCAGCGAAGGCTATTCTGACAAATCCGGCGCCATGAACGGCATTGAATCGGTGCAAAAGAACGCCGCCGACGAAGGCCGGTTCGAGAAAAAGGAAACCTCGAGCGGCAAGCCGTATTTCGTGCTTAAAGCCGGCAACCATCAGGTGATCGGCAAGTCGGAATCCTACGAATCGGACTCCGCGTGCGACAACGGCATCCAATCGGTGATGTCCAATGCGCCAGGCGCCAGCATCGACGATCAAACCGACTAAGATCGGCCCGGGCGGCTTAGGCCGTCCGCCCAAAAAAGACAAACGCCGCGATTGCTCGCGGCGTTTTTTATTGCCGATGATTTAGAGGGCCAAGCCTATTGGTCTTGCGCCGCATAAAAGGCGTCAAGCACGGATGCGCAGCCGCCGTCGCCGGCCCGCGATTGCGGAATGAAGGCCAGATCGTCAATCAAGAAGTCGATGTTCTTGGGTTGGATTTCCGACTCTTCCACTGCTTCCACAGGCGTCGCCGGGTCATAGATCACCGACTCCGCCGCGTTCAGAACCGCCGTTAGATCCGCCTGCGGCGCGGGCTCAGGCTCGGCCAGGGAGCGCATCGAGATATCGACCCGGTCGGCGGCTTGGGATTCGAGGAAGCTCATCACTTTGTTGCGCCATTGCACCGTATTGTTGGTCCAGGCGAACTCAATGCTCTTGCTGCCAATCTTGTCTTCCGTCGCCGCGTCGCCCTCGCCGGACTTACGATAGAAATCGAGGGTCACTTCAAAGACCTCGTTCTCCGCGCCGCCGGTCGGGTACATGGCGATAATCGCCGCGCACACCGGCTCGTCGAACCGGACCCGAAGCGGGCGGCGATAGTCGTCATGGTAGACCGCCGCGAAGGATCCGCTTGGCGGCGCTTCATAGGTGCACTTGGTGTTGTATCTGAAATAGTGTTGGCCGTCGCATTTCTGCAGCCGCAGGCCGCGGCTGAAGCCGACCCCTTGGCCTTTTTTGTATTGGGCGCGCAGGACGTCGCCATGCTGCCCCGGGGGCGGTTCAAAGGTGACGATCTCCAGCGCCTTGTTCACGTCGTCGCCCGCGCTGTCCGAAGATTGGTAAAACCCGTGCACGTCCGTGGCCGGATTAGTGTCGCCGTCAGCGTCGAGACCGATCCCATTCGATTGCGCCGACGCCGGGGCGCTGGCGAGCGCGCCCGCTGCGAGAACGCCGGACAAAAGGCCAGCTTTCAGACTGCGACCGTCGAACCGACCGCCCTTGCGCATCTTCGAAAAAGTCATTCTAGTTCCCCGCACTACCCATTAACACTATACCGCGCCCGTTGTTTTGGGCAAATATTTGTGGCGAAAGCGCGGCCAGCATGGCCGCCGCCGGGCGGGGCGAGGGGAATGACCCGCCGCGAGGGGATGTTGGTTATGCGTACGCTGGTTCAAGCGATTGTATTTACAGCAGTATTTTTGCTTTCGGCGGCTCCCGCCGGGGCCCGTGACGGCGCCCCGGAGGCGTTACGCGGGGATCCCGAGCGGATCGCCCAAGACGTGGCGTGGCTCGCCGACGATGCACGCGAAGGGCGAAGAGCCGGCGAAAAAGGCTATGACGCCGCCGCGGACTATGTCGCCCAACGCTTTAAGCGCATCGGCTTGAAGCCCGGCGCGTCGGGCCGCTGGATGCAGAAAACGCCGCTCGTGAACATCCGCCGGGACTTGTCAGGCGTCGGCATGGCGGTGCGCGGCGCCGCCGGGTCGACCACGCTCGTCCACGGCGAGGATTTTCTTATTGGCCGGCGCGGTCCGAGCGCTGCGGTGCAGCTTTCCGGCGGCGCGGTCTTTGTCGGCTATGGGGTCGACGATCCTCTCGGGCGTTGGAACGATTACGCCGATCTCGACGTGCGCGGAAAAATCGTCGTCATCGCCAATGGCGGCCCGTCGTCGATCGAGGGCGACGCAGGTCTTTACCT
>CAYWWL010000316.1:0-2916 GCA_964461925.1 uncultured Caulobacterales bacterium
GTTCGGCATCTATTATCTGATCACCGGCGAAGGCTTTACGCCGGCGGAACTCTTGTCCTACGCCAAATCCCTCCGCAAGGAGCTGCTGCTGATCGACGGCGTCGCCAAGATCGACATTGTCGGCGAGCGCGAAGAAGTCATCTATGTGGAGATACCGCGCCAGCGCCTGGCTTCCCTCGGCGTGTCGGTGAACGAGATCTACGACACGCTGACCCAGCAGAACACCGTCACCGCCGCGGGCGACATGTTGCTCGGCGACGCGCGCATTGAAATCGATCCCACCGGCAAGATCACCTCGGTGGACGCCATCAAAGCCCTGGTGATCGGCGATCGGGCCAGCGGCGGCGTCACCAGACTAGGCGCGATCGCCACTGTCACCCGCGGTTACCGAGACCCCGCCACTCATTATGTGCGCTATGACGGGGAGTTCGCCCTAGGCATGGGCATCTCGAATATTTCCGGCGCCAATGTCGTGAAACTCGGCGAAGCCGTGGACGCCAAAATCAAGGCGCTTGAAAGCCAGCGCCCAGTGGGCGTCGTCCTGCACGAGAACTATCACCAGGGTAAAATCGTCGACGCTTCGATCCGCAATTTCGCCTCCAATGTCCTCGCGGCGCTGATGATTGTCTTCGTCACTTTGTTGGTCTTTATGGGCCTGCGATCAGGATTGGTGATGGGCGCGACGGTTCTGGTGACAATGGCGGCGACCCTGCTGATCATGTGGGTGAGCGGCATCCCGATGCACCGGATCTCGCTGGGCGCGCTGATCATTTCACTCGGCATGTTGGTCGACAATGGCGTCGTCATCACCGACGGCATTTTGGTCGGCGTGAAAGAAGGCCGAAACAAGCTCGCCGTGGCGAAGGAGACCGCCACAAAGAATATGAAGCCATTGCTCGGCGGCACCCTAGTAGGGGTCATCGCCTTCGCGCCGATCGGTTTCGCGCCCGGCGACACCGCGGAGTTCACCAATGCATTGTTCTGGGTCGTGCTGATCGCCCTCAGCCTGAGCTGGGCGTTGGCGTTCACCATCACGCCGCTGTTTTGCTATTGGGCGTTTCCGCAAGAGGACGCCGCACCTGAAGAGACCGAGAAGCAGGACGGCCGATTCATGCGGACCTACAAAGACGTGATCCGCGCCATCTTGGCGCGTAAGGCGATCGCGCTCGGGGCCGTGGTCGCCATCTTCGCGTTCGCCTTGTGGGGATTCCAATTCGTCAAAGTCGGGTTCTTTCCGGCGTCCACCTCGCCTCAGGTGATCGTCGACTATTTCCTGCCCGAGGGCACCGACATCGAACGCACCCGCGCGGACATGATCCGTATGGAGAAATACGCGGCGCAAATTGACGGCGTCACAAATGTCCAGACTCTGGTCGGCGGCGGCACCTTACGGTACACGCTGGTCTATGACGTCTTGTCGGAGAACGCCTCGATCGGGCAAATGTTGCTGAAGACGCGCGACTATCGCGAGAACGACCGGATCATTCGCGAAATACAATCCTATGTCGACCAATCCTTCCCTGATGGGCGCGGCAAGGCGTGGAAATTCCAACTCGGCCCAGGCGGCGGTTCGAAGATCGAGGCGACGTTCTCCGGCCCTGACCCGAGCGTGCTGCGCGAGCTGGCCAACGCCGCCAAGGCGATCATGGCGGAGGACGGCGGCGCGGTTCTGATCAAGGACGATTGGCGCCAACGTGACCGCGAGCTGGGGCTACCTGCGACAGAAGCCGATCCGCGAAGGGAGCTTTGACGCGGTGCTCGCCCGCTTGGCGACCGCCAGCGACGCCGACCTCTATCCGTACTTTCACAGCCGCGGGCGACTCAACTTCGCCGGCGTTCGCGATGACGCGCTCGACCAGGCGCTCACCGACTACCGCGCCGCGACGACGCCGGCCGAGCGGGACGCCGCCCGTCAGACGATCGCCGCGCGAATCGAGGCGCTGCGCGTCGTCTCGGTCCTGTACGCGCCGTTGGAGGTGATGCTGCTGAGCCGGGCGCTCGAGCGCCCGGAGTTCACCGACGATCTGCCGCGCCTCGATCGCCTCCGCTTCCGCGGTTGAGGCCGCGCTCGTCGCTTCCTTCGACCGACGCCGCGTTCGCGAACACGCGGAGAATTTGGGAACGTGTAGGCGGACCTGATACCTCCGAGGGGAGGTCAGTCAGGAGATCGCAATGCCAACGTTGATGTTGATCGTGCAACTCGTTCTGCCGGGACTCGCCGACCGCGATGTCGCGTCCGAGCTCGCGCTCGAGGCGAGCGCGCCCGCGACCAGCGAGGTCCAGGTCGAGGCCGAGGCAGCGGGCCTGCGCTACCGCGGGATCGAGGCGCTGTTCGCCAAGTTCCAGCGCGAGCACACGGCGTAGCCAGAGGCCCGCTAGAACCGGTAGGCCAGGCCCAGCGAGCCGGCCAGGTAGGTCTGAAAGGTCGCGACCGGCGCGAAGGTCTGGGCCTCGCTGACGCCGTCGAAGATCGTCCCGCGGGCGACGACGCGTTGGCGATCGGTGATGACCCCGTAGGAGCGAAACGAGAACACCAGCGCCACGCGCTGCAGCAGGATCTCGACCTCGATGCCGAGGCGGATCAGCGCGGAGCCGTAGTGCTGGATGCCCTCGCGCCCGGGTCCGTGCTCGTACTGGATCCGGTTGTAGATCCCGCCCCATCCCGCGCCGATGGCGAGCTGCCCGTACTCGCCGCGGGCGGCGAACAGCGCCAGGCCGATCTCGCCGAGCACGAGATCCTGCGAGGTCGTCTCGCTGTTGTCCTCGGAGAGGAAGCGCAGCGATCCCGAGCGCGCGTTGAAGTCGATCGCCAACACCGGCGTCGCGCGGTAGCGGGCCAAGAGGCCCGCGCCCCCGAGCGTCGTCGTGTTGCCCAGGTAGCGCGAGTCAAAGCGGACGATGGTCGGGCGAATCGGC
>CAYWWL010000317.1:0-2916 GCA_964461925.1 uncultured Caulobacterales bacterium
CCGCCGAGGCAATCCGTTGCGCTCCCATCGACAGAGTCGATAAGAGACGGCGATAATTCGGCCAGAACAGCCATGGTAGATGCCCGAGAATATCGTGGATCGCGTCCGGCGCTGGCGCATGGAACACGCGATCGAATGGACGAACCTGCATCGCTAGCGGAAACTTTCGCGCCTTGATCATGCGACAGAAGAGGAAATCGTCGACGACGCCCTCCACCAACACCAATCGCCAACCGACCCGATGCAGCTGAGTTTCGAGATGCGTCAATGACGGGAAGGAATCCGTCGGCAACGCTAAAGCTTCCAAACCTTTGAGATATTCCGGATGAATCAGACCGCCGGCCTGTTCGAGCGACTGGCGCCAATGGGCGTAGAAGACCCGCCAAGTCTCGCCGGCCGAGCCGAACCGATCGTCCGCGATGCGACGAGAATCGTCCTTCTCTCCGTGCGCCTTCGTCAATAGCGATGACATGGTCTCTCCCCCAAGAGCATTTCTAAAACAACGTGTCGAGCGCGTCGCAAAAAGTCCCGCGCAGGTTGGTCAAGGACGCGATCGGCGCGTCCAATTGAAGATATTGTTCGCTTGCTGACGTATAAAGCGGCCACGCCAAGGATGACGGCGCGGACGGCGCGCGAACGACGCCCAATAGGCTTGCATCTGGTCGGCAAGCGTGCGGTCGGCGCTGGCGTAACCGACCAGCGGCGGATCGCCCGGCAGGTATGGCAGGTCCGCAGCATGGGCGGCCCCTAATGAGCCGAGGATCGGCGCAGTTCGAGCGAATTCGAACGCGAACACCGAAAGTCCCGCGTCCGCCATCGCCCGCGTCGTTCGGCGGACCTCGCACGTGAACGTCAAGTCGGTGAGGAACCGCTCATAAGCGGGCAAGGCGTCGCTATCGACAGCAGCCGGATAAAGCGTCGCGAGCGTCGCCGACGGCCCATTCAATACCGCGTCGGCGTCCTCGTCGAAGGCCTCTAAGGCGACGAGATAATCTGCGACGGTACCGACGTCGGCAGCATAGGCGGAGCGCCAAAAAGAGATTTCATTCCGCGTTGAGCCGACAATCGCCGCATTGACGTTGGATTCTCCGGCGGCGATCCGCGCCAATGGCTGGTCCGGCAAAATGTCGCCGTCGACCACCGGGATATAGTTGTCGCCGGTGGAGAAGATCACGGTCGGCGCCGGATTGAGCCCATTGAGAATGTCTTGAGCGCTCAATCCGCGCAGGCACGCCAGCACGTCCCCCGCGCCGCCGCAGCCTAACGCCTGGGCCGCCGCTTCGCCCTGCGCGTTCGCCGAGTCCGGGAAGCTTGGTCCGGATTGAGTCAGGCTGCGCAGATCGCCTGGACAATTGCCGCTCTGCATGGCGCCGCGAACGAACAGCCCCGCGGCCGCGGGCGATGTCATCAGCATGCAGACCGCCTGCGCGCCTGCGGACTGGCCGAACAGCGTGACGGCGGTCGGATCGCCGCCAAATCGGTCGATATTGTCGCGCACCCATTCGAGCGCCAATATTAGATCCATCAGGCCGAAATTACCCGACGCGCCGCTTGCCGCTTCGGCGTTCAACGCCGGATGGGAGAAGAATCCGAGCGGACCGAGACGATAATTCATGGAGACGACGACGACGTCTTCGTCCGCCGCTAAGTCGCCGCCGTCATAGACGACGATGGACGACGCGCCGGTATTGAAGCCGCCGCCATGGATTTGCACCATCACCGGCAAAGCGTCAGCGGCTGAGGTCGCCGGCGTCCAGACATTGAGCGACAGACAATCTTCGTCGGTCAGCCCAGCGAAAAGACCGCCTACCGCGAAACTCGACGTGAATTGCGGGCATGCGACGCCGAACTGGCTCGCCCCGCGCACGTCGCTCCAGGGCGTCGGCGCGCTTGGCGGACGCCATCGCCGATCGCCCGTGGGCGGCGCGGCGTAGGCGACGCCGCGATAGACGTCGACGCCGCCAGCGCTTTCACCTTGGACAAAGCCAGCCGTCGTGGCGACCCGCGCCGCCACGGCGTTCACGGTTATGTCCACCCTGTCCGTCGCGCTCGCGCCGCTATTGTCGGTCACTGTTACGGTGAAACTCAAACTCGCGGTCGCCTCGACGTCGGGCGCTTGGAAAGATGCGGACACATTGGTCGCGCCTGACAAGGTCACCGACGGGCCGGCCGTTTGAGCCCATTGATAGGATTGGATTGCGCCGTCCGGATCATTGCTGCCGGACGCGTTCAACGTGACGGTCGTTCCTTCGGCCACGCTTGCGTCAGCGCCGGCGCTCGCTGTCGGCGTCGCATTGCCGCCGCCCGCGTCGCCGCCCTCGCCGCTGGAACACGCCGCCGCTGCGCCCATGAACGTCGCGAGGACCGCTTTCGCGATATTGCCAAACGAGGCGCGATCAAAACCCAATCGCAGTTTACGCATCGTCATACTGATCGGCTCCCGCCAATTGCCGGGCGAGGCGTCGGCCAATTTCCCGCAACGAATCCACGTTCATGATCCCATAGTGATCGACGTCAAGATCGATCTCGTCGACCCGTCCCGCGGTATGTTTCCGCCAAGCCCCTGGCTGATGATCGATCATGGTACTAACCATATCGGTCTTGTCCGCCGTCGCCCGATAAACGACCATATCGGCGGAAATGGGCTTGGGGCGATGCCGCTCGATCAACGACAGATTATTGCCGACCACTTTCAATACCGCAGCCTGGATCGCGCGATCGTCCAATCGCGCTTTGCGCATGATCGGCGTCGCCGTCAGATCATAGTCGCCGAAAATCTTCTCGACGACGGCGTCGGCGTCGGTCGTCTCCGGATCGAGATTGAAGTCCTTGTCGACGCCGAGATAGGCCTGAGCCGATTTGATCCACAAATTGTTGACGCCGGTCTTGGCCGCCAAGCCGTTCTTGAACGGGAAG
>CAYWWL010000318.1:0-2900 GCA_964461925.1 uncultured Caulobacterales bacterium
GATCTATCGCGACGACATCGCCGTGGTGCTCGCCCACGCGCCAAGTCCGGACGCGCAATAGCCGCCGACGATCGCGCCAAGTTTCGTCCCGGCCCAAGGGCCTGATTATTTTTTCCGGAAAGCGTCGAGACTAACCACGTCGGCGGAGCCGGCGTCGGGCTCGTTGTCAGCGTCTGCGTCGGCTTCGGCCGCCGGCGCCTCGCTCGGGTTCTCGGCCTCGTCGCGCACGTTCGGGTCGATGGTGAAACGCAATTCGAATTGCACGCTCGGGTCGGCGAAATTCGATAACGCGTCGAACGGCACCACAAGGCGCGAGGGCTCGCCTTTGAACCACAAGGTGACGCTGAATTTCTCTTCCTCGACCTCAAGATCCTTGAACTGGTGCTGCAGCACGATGGTCATGCGGTCGGGATAGGTCTCCAACAGATTGTCAGGGATCGAGACCCCCGGCGCCTTGGTGACGAATTCAATGTAAAAATGATGCTCGCCTGGCGCCGCGCCCAAGTCCTTGGTCATACGCAGGACGTCGCGCACAACGCCGCGCAGGGCGTTGTCCATCAGATACGGATAATCAAGTTCGACGTCGCTCAAAACACGCTCGCTTTAGCTGAGATACGATAGGACGGCTGGCGTCCAACGATCTTCCATAGCGCGTTATGATCGCGATGTCAGGGGGCTATAGGCGTTCCGCACGCTTGCAGCAGGAAATCAATGCGCCAGCGATAAAGACGCTCGGCGAACGCGGCAGGCGACGCGGTCTGTCATCGAAGAGGCGCAAAAAGGCGGACGAGCGGCATGGCGGGAGAAAAGTCCCGGCTTCTGTTGCCAGGCGCCGGGGGCCCCGCCTAGCCTTGGAAAGAGGCTAGGGCTTTAAAGCGAATCCGCTGGAGCTGCATTAAGCAGCCAGAGCGAGTTCTTCCGAGTAGTTGTCATTTGCAACTATTCAATGTGGCCCAATAACGGAGGCCATCCGAGCGAAGAATGCCGTCTTTACACGTCCGTCGATCCTATTTCGGCCCCGCCGAAACCCGCTCTCGAGCCGCTTCGCCATGTGGAAAGGCGCGCGTCGATGACGGGCTTGGGTGGAGCCGCCGGGTACCGCCCCCGGGTCCGATCCGCTTATTGCACGGTTCCTGTATCGCCATAGCTGGCAAGCCAGCCCCGCTAATGTAGGAGCAAATCCTTGCGAAATGAAGGCCGAAGGGAAAAAACGCATTTCCTCGGGCGAATGCGGCGATGAAGCTGGCAAGCGCCTGTTGCGATCACCGGCTCTGCTGCTTTAGTCTTGTCAAAAGCTTGTAACAACAATGTGTTATTTGCGCTTTTGGAGATGGGGCCAGCGCTTTCGCCTTATCCAGGATTGGAAGCTGGGATATGACGCCGATGGAACCGCAAGACTTTCGTAAATGGCGAAAGCAACTGAAACTTTCGCAAAAGGACGCCGCGTCCGCCCTCGGCCTCAAGCGCCGCATGATCCAGTATTATGAAAAGGGCGAACGCGAAGGGGAAAAAGTCGTGATTCCCCTCGCTGTGCGATTGGCGTGCTTCGCGATCGCTGAAGGCGTCGTCGATTATCACGGCCCATCGCGGAAAATTCAGCGCAACGACGCCGCCGAATAAGTCGTCTTTATCTGCGGCGCCCGTCTGGATCTTGTTCGTCGGGATTGTGTTCGTCCCGGTCGCTAGCTTCGTCCGCCGCCCCTGCGCTTAATGGCAAGTCATTCAATCCTGGCGCGAGGCTGGCGCGCGCATCGGTTTCGACTGCGCCGCTGAATGCTGGTCCCTCGCGGTCGATCCGGCCGGCGCGGACCGTGGACGGGTCGGCGAAATCGGCGACGTCATCGAGATAAGCGCGATGGTCGGCTTCGGTCTCGAAGCGCAAAGCCGCTTCGGCTTTGGCTCGGATCGTCGCTGCGCTTTGGTGATCCTTTGCGGCGATCAGATCGACGATCGCGGCCACCCCATAATCGCCCAAACGGTGACGGAGAAAGCCATAATCGAACGTTTCCGGCGCGGCGCGGCCGGACATCAGCAAATTCGATTGGCTCGCCGCGGTGAGCGCCCATGGATTAGCGAGCGGCGAGGCGATGACGGCGGCGCCGGCGGCGATCGCCAGCGCCATGGCGATATTGATCCGTGGCGTCGCCGGCAAATATCGAGGGTGACGCCAGCGTACTTCGGCGAGCGCGCCGACCGCGCACAGGGCGGCGTAAAGCAGGACCGCAGCGGCGCCGGCGGCGACGGCGATGCGCGCCGGCGTAAGGCCGAATTGGTCGATCCGCTGCCACACGCCATAAGCGCCGAGCCCCGCGAGCGCGGGCGCTGAGACCAGGATCAACAACACGCCGATCCGGATCAGCATCGGCGGCGGGCCGCCTTCGCCGTTCTGATAGACGCCGTTAAAGATCAACAATCCCCCGGCCGCGGCGGCGAGATAAGCGAGCCCCGGGGCGCTGGCGAGCATCGCCGACGGCCCGAGGACAGCGGCGGCGATGGCGAGCCCAAGTCCGGCGAGGCCGACGATCGGGGCCATAAATCGGCAAACCAGCAACACGAAATAGCGCATGGCGCCAAGAAACGCTCCTTGGCCGCGGACGCCGGCGACGCTTGCCCCAGCGACGGCGCCGAGGATCGGGTACAGCGCCCAGGGATTAGCGATTGCCGCCTGGGCGCTTTGCAAGCCAAGGGATTGAACCAACGTCGCCGCGGCGAACAAGATTAAAAACACGAGGCCAGCGAACGCCGCGGCGCCGGCCAGTGCGAGGGGCGTCGTCAGCCCGTGGAAAAACGCCGCGGTATAGTCGCGCCCGCCTTGGCCGAGAACGTAGGATTTCGACAGGGTCGTGGCGAGATAGATCAACGCCGGGGCGCCCGCGACGAACCAATAGACCAAGGGCGTT
>CAYWWL010000319.1:0-2900 GCA_964461925.1 uncultured Caulobacterales bacterium
GCCGCGCGCCGCCTATTCCTCAAGCAATTGGTCGAGCGCCTGGTAGAGCGGCAATTGCCCGGCGGCCACCAAGTCCCGGGACGGCGCTGGTTGGCCGAGGCGGGCGCGATAGACCCAGATATTGGTCAGCACTTTTTCGACGAAGTCGCGGCTTTCTGGATTGGGAATGCTCTCGATAAAGAGCAATGGATCGTCAATGTCGACCGCTTTCTTCCAGCGGCGCAGATTGCCCGGCCCGCCATTATAGGCCGCGGCGACGTCGAACAGGCTGCCTTCGTCGCTGGCGTCGATCAGGTAATTCACATAGGCCTGGCCGATTTTCAGGTTCACCGACGGCTCGTAGAGTTTGTCCCGGCCGCGGCGGCTGGCGAGGCTGCGGTCCTTGGAGATGTAGGACGCGGTGCGCGGCATTAATTGCATCAGGCCCCGGGCCCCGACCCGGCTGGTGGCGTCGGGCTTGAATTTCGATTCCTGGCGCATCAGGCCATAGAGCACCGCGCGGTCGGCGGTGAAGCCGCCGGCGGGGGCGAAGTGCGGGATCGGGTAAAGCCCGGCGTGCAGGCGCTCGCCGCCGGCCGCCAAGGCGACGTCGATCTGGGCCGAGGGCAGGTCGAGGGCCATGGCCAAGGCGAGAAGGTCGGTGTCCTGATCATCCTCGATTTGGCCGTTGAGCCAGCGCACTTCGGTGTCCGCTTCGATGGTCTTGCCGACCTGGGCGAGGGCGGCGGCCCGGCGCGCGGCCTTAGAGACGGACTGAAGGCCGGCGAACCCGGCCTTGGTCAGCTGCGGCGGGGTCCAGTCGAAATCATGCTCGCGGCCGAGTTGCGACAGCGCCAATTGGCCGTAAAAAGTGAACGGATGCGCCGCGGCGATCTCCAGATTGCCGATCACCCCGTCGGCGCGACCACGGGCTAAGGCGGCCCGGGCGGCCCAGAAACCGGCGGCGGCGCGCAAGGCGTCTTCCTGATGCTCGACGGCGGCCATGGCGCTGAAATATTCGTCAGCCTGGGTCATATCCCCTTGGCGATAGGCGATCAGGCCGGCGATCCAATAGGCGAGCACGGCGCTGTCGCCGCTGCGCTTGGCGGCCGACTGGGCGATGCTCGTCGCTTTGCCGACATAGCCTTGGTAATAAAGGCTCGCCGCGACCCAGGAGCGCATCCGGTCGAATTGCCGCTCGGTGATGCGCCGGGCTTTGCGCTCGCGGGTGATTTCATTCAGCGCCCGCATCGCCTGTTCTTTGCGGCATAGATAGCGGACCCGGCCTTCCAAGCGACGCAGCCGCGACCGGCTGGTCTTGTCATAGTCGGCCTTGATCAGCGGGTGCAGCGGGGTCTCCTCGCCAGTGCGCCATTTGCGCGGGGTCGGGCGGACCGGCGGGCTGGAGCGTTTCGGCCGCCGGCGCAGGGCCAAGCGATAGATTTCATGGGCCTGGGGATGGTCGGCGTATTGCGACATCCACTTGCGTAGCTCGCCGTATTTGGAGCGATATTTGGTCGGATGCATATAGCGTTGATGCTGGACGTAGCCGAGCAGGGCTTTGTCGGAAATCCGGGCGATCTTGGCGTCGGCTTGGGGCCAGGCGCCGCGTT
Organism: uncultured Caulobacterales bacterium; assembly: GCA_964461925.1. GTDB lineage: Bacteria > Pseudomonadota > Alphaproteobacteria > Caulobacterales > Parvularculaceae > MED-G105. The sequence continues at coordinate 1,593 of CAYWWL010000319.1, forward strand.
CTTGCAGGGCGAAAATTTCGCGGTAAAGCGCGACGTCGTCGGCGCTCAGGACATTGATGTCGGCGCTGTCGTCGTTTGCGATGGCGTGCGCTGTCACCGCTTCGATGCTGCGGCTAACGCTCGAGGTATCGGCGGTGTCGGCGGCTAGGGCGGGGCTCAAAAGCACGCCGCAAAATCCGGCGCAGATCAGCGCGATGACGCCGTAATAAGCCCCCTTAGGCCGCCAAGCGACCTGTCGGGCGATCGTCCCATTCCGCATCAATCCAACCGCCTTACGCACCATCGCCCGTCACTCGTCCCGTCACTCGATCGCTACCCTTACAAACCGTCCACACTATCGCGGCGGTCAAATAATATTGGGTTGAAAACCCCGCACTAGACGACGGGATTTCTTAACCCTTCATTAACGTCTCCTGCAATGTCAGGAGGTCCGCCCACGCCAGGCGTTTCTGCTCCGGCCGACGCAACAAGAACGCCGGATGCAGCATCGGCAAGACTGGAATGTCGCGGCCATTGACGGCGATGCTGGTCCACCGTCCGCGGGCGCGCATAATACCGGTCTGGCCGAGCAAGGCCTGCATCGGCGCGCCGCCGGCCAGCGCGATGGCTTTCGGTTCGGTCAATGCGATCAGCCGATCGACGAACGGTCGACACATGGCGGTTTCGGTCTGGGTCGGGGTGCGATTGCCCGGCGGACGCCAGAAAATCACGTTGCTGATCAGCGTGTCGGTCTCCCGAGAGCGACCGATGGCGGCCAGCATGCGGTCGAGCAATTGCCCGGCGCGGCCGACGAACGGTTTGCCGATGCGATCCTCGTCCCGGCCCGGCGCTTCGCCAATGACTAAGAGATCCGCGCCCGGGGTTCCGTCGGCGAAGACGGTGTTGCGCGCGCCTTTCTTTAACGGGCATCCGTCGAAAGCGGCGACGGCGGCGGCTAGGGCGGCGAAATCCTGGGCCGCGGCGGCGGCCTTCTCTGCGGCGGCCACCGCCTCGTCCGCCGATGGGCCGGTGTCCGGCGTAATCACGGAGACCGGCGCCGCGGCGGGGCGCTCATAGGGGGGCGGCGGGGATGGGCGCGCCGGCATCGATCGCGGCGTCGATCCGGCGATGGCGGCGCCGGGCGCAAGGCCAGGCTCATCCGGCGCGGCGAAAAAGTCCATTGGCGCGTCGGCCACCGCCTCGCTGACGCCGGCGTCGGCGTACCAGCGTAAAAGCGCGGTCAAAGCGGCGATGTCGTCGTCGATCGGCTGGCCGGTGGGCTGCATGTGCGGCTGCAAAAATTCCTGGCTGCGGGGGCGTCGCTGCGTC
>CAYWWL010000320.1:0-2899 GCA_964461925.1 uncultured Caulobacterales bacterium
CTTCCAAGCTTGCGTCGGCCAGCGGCGTGTCGGCGATCGCTTTGTTGGTGTTGTCGACATAGGCTTGATGGTGCTTGCCGTAGTGGAAGTTCAGGGTTTCTTCTGAGATATGCGGCGCCAGCGCATCTTTTGCGTAAGGCAATGGCGGAAGCGATAAAGCCATGGTGGGTCCATCCATTCTAGTTGTTGAATCGGTGCGTACGCTATACGTCGCTGAACCAGATACGCAACAGCCTGAGGACCGGGTCAACCGATGAACATGTCTGCGCCGCCAAATTCGACGCCGCCAAATACGACGTCGCAAAACCCGTCAGAGCCGCCGATCGCCCATTATGACGACGGCCCGGCGACGCCGCTGCGTCTCGCCGATGAAGATCTTTGGTTATGCCTCGCCTATGTGGCGCCGGCGGAACGAGCGCGGGTCGCGGCCTTGTTCGACCTTGCGGTGGCGTTGCGGCGGGTGCCGGCCATGGTGAAGGAGCCGCCGATCGGCGAGATTCGACTGCAATGGTGGCGTGAGGCCCTGGACGATATCGTCGCCGGGGCGAGGCCGCGCGGCCATCCGACGCTGCAGGCCCTCTCCGCGAGCGGCGGGCTCGATCAGGCTGCGCGGGACAGTATCGAAACCGGCCTAGACGCCCGGGCGCGGTTTCTCTACGCCGATCCGTTTCAATCCGTAGAGGAATTGTACGCGGTCCTGCGCGACGCCGAAGGCTGGCTCGCGGCGGCCCTTGGCCATCCCGGCGCGCAAGACCTCGCCGGCCTTTACGCTCTGGCGCGCTGGCCCCAGCCGATTGAGCGCCTCGGCGAGACCGAGCGCGCGGCGTTCGTCGACGCCGCAATGCCGGGCGCGCGGGACGCCGCCGCGGCGGACGACGTGGCCGCAATCGGGTATATGGCGTTAACCAAGGGCTATCTCAAACGCGCCCCCGGCGCCCCTTGGCCAGCCTTGAAACGCCTAGTTTTGGTGCGCGCAATCGCGACGGGACACGTCTAAGGCGTAAACTGGTCTGTATTTTGCTCTTGGAAAACCGAGACGCGCAGCCGGTGGACGCCAGGTGCAAATTGGTCGCGCAAAATGTGTCTAACGTCAGTTTGAGGTAGCCCCATGTCGAACCCAAATTCCCCAAGCCAGACCCGGCTCTTGGTCGCTCAATTCCTTCACGCGCATAATGTCGAAGTCGAAGCCTTTTACGCCGCTATTGGCGCCGATCTCGCCGAATGCGACAAAGAAGCTGTCTCGCATTTGGCCGGCATTATCGACGGCGTTAATATGGCGACGACGAAAATTCGCGCCCATGGCGTCGACGACTGGGCGAAACACATTCTCTAACGACGCCGCCTACCACGCGCAGCGCTGGACAGCCCCCCGTCCCAGCGTCTGCGCGGTCGGCGGCGAAGGCCGCCCATGATCAAGAAATCCATTTCTCTAAAAGGTCACCGCACGAGCATCGCGCTCGAGGCGGCGTTTTGGCGCGTGCTGGAGACCGCCGCGGCCCGGCGCGGCGTCAGCCTGCCGCAATTGGTCGTCGACATCGACGAAGCCCGGGTCCGGGCGGGACCGACCACCGGTCTAGCCTCGGCCTTGCGTTTATTTGCGCTTGAGACCGCCGAAGCGGGATCGCGCGGCGACGATCTAGGCGTTAGCGACCAGACCAAGGCTCGGCCGACCGAGGACTAGCTGCGCGTAGAGCCGCGTGATTTCATCCGCATGCCCGCGCATTAACGGGCGGACGGCGGCGAAGTCGTCGACTTCCGCGGCCCGCGCGAGAATGTCGGCGAAACGCTTGCGGATCGGTTCGCGATTGGGTTCCGACCAGCAGCCGAGCGTCTTGGCGAAAGCGAGGCGGGTCCAGAAGCGCCGCGCGGCCTTCAAGGTCGCGGCCACGTTCGGGGCTAGAAGGCCGGAACGGACCATCAGGTCGAGCGCCGCCTCAACGTCTCCCGACTGGACGCCTGGTTGCGCCGCGGCGTGGCGATAAATCAAAGTGCTGATGATCAAGTCAGTGTCGAAGGCGCCGCCTTCGAGACGATCGAGCTCCCAGCCGCTATCGGCGCGATCTCGACGCAGACGCTGGGCCCGGGCGCGATCAAGATCGCGGAACAAGACGTCGGCTCGACGCGGATTGGACACCGCGCCGCGCAGGATTTTCGTCGTCACCGCGTCGGGACCGGCGAGGGTGCGCGCGCGGGCGAGCAGGATATGGTCCCCGGCGACCGCTTCGGATTGGATGAAGTTGCGCAGCGCTTCTGCGCTCGGGGCGATCGGCGCCGCGGCGCCGCCCGGGCGATGCGAGACGTCGGGCAGGAAGCCGAACGGCCCTTCGCCGAATTGCTCCAACAGGTCTAGGAACAAGCGCGCGGCTTCCTCCGCTTTCGGATCGTCTGTTTCGTTGACGAAGCCGAGCGGGGTCGCCGCGCCGCTCATGGCGTGGGCCGCGCCGTCGAAGCGATACAGGGTCAGGCCGTCGGCGCCGGCGACGGCGACGGCGTGGTTAAAGGCGATGGTGAGAGCGGCGTCTTCGATGGCGTTCAAGGCGTCCGCGGCGTCGCCATAGGCGATGTCGCCGGCGGCGGCGAAGGCGGCGAAACGCGCGGCGGCGAGTCGGCGCCATTGGGCCAGGGCGCTGACGTCTTCCGGACCGAACGCGTCGGCGCCTGGCGGGGCGTAGCGCGCCAAATATTCCGGCCCGTTGCGCGGCGTTTCTGGCCCGCGGGCGGCGAGCAATTCTTCGATCAGCTCCGGCGTCTCCAGCATCGGCTCTACCGCCGCGCCGAATTGCCCAAGAGCGTCGACGATTGCGGATTTTTGCTTTTCGCTGGCGGCGATGCCCGACAGCCGTTCGTCGCTGAGGCGAGCAGTGCGCACCAGGCGATCAAACAGTTTTGTCGCCACGTG
>CAYWWL010000321.1:0-2885 GCA_964461925.1 uncultured Caulobacterales bacterium
TACACTCTTTCCCTACACGACGTCGCCGAAGAGGTGAAGGACCCTACCCACGCCCTGCCCTGGGCGATCCTGGTCGCCTTCGCCGCCGCCGTGCTGATCTATGTCGGCGTCTCGTGGATCGCCGTGCGCACCACGCCGCTCTCGATGCTGTCGGAAAGCGCCGCCCCCATGACCTTGATCGCCAGCCGGCTCACCGGCATGAGCGCGAACTGGGTGACGGTCACCGCCATGTTCGCGGTGATCAATGGCGCCTTGGTCCAGGTGATCATGTGCGCCCGGGTGTTCTACGGCCTAGCGCGCCAGGGTCTTGTCGGCGGCGCTGTGGGCGCGGTTCTTGGGACCGTGCATCGCCGCACCCAGACGCCAATCAATGGCACCTTCCTCGCCGCCGCCTTGGCCTTCGCCGCCGCCGTCGCCCTGCCCATCGCCACCCTGGCGCACCTGACCTCCTTGAGCCTGTTGATCGTCTTCGCCCTGGTGAACGTGGCGCTGTTGCGGATTAAGACCACGACCCCGCCCGGGGATCATTTCACCGCGCCCGTGATCGTGCCGATCCTCGGCGCCGGCAGCGCTGCGGCCCTGGCCTTGTCGACCATCGCGCAGTTAGCGCCATAAGGCGCGCCCGGGCGTCCTGGCTGGCGGCCTTATTGGCGTCACTGCTGGCGCCACTATTGGCGGCGCCGCCAGCCTTGCGGACCAAGCCTGGCGAGTGTTAGCCTGCCGCCCATTGGGGCTAGAAGACTTCTAGGGGGAATCCATATGGGACATTTTACGAAACCGCGCGCGATCCTGTCGTGCAGCGTCCTGAGCAAGGGCGTTTTGGCGACTGGCATCCTGGCGGCGAGCGCATTGGCGAGCAGCCAAGCGGCGGCTCAATCCCCACGCAGTGACTTATTTTCCGAGAAAATAAAACGCGCGATTGATTCGGAAGCAACAGAGAAATATTGCATCGACGAAGACTCCCCTAAAAGTAAGGAAGGCGCTGGTAAACCTAAGAAACGTCAATGCGAAGACGCGAAAGAGTTGTGTCGTATCAATCTTGTTATGGGCAACCAGTCTCGCGATCCCCAAAAAGACAGCACCCCGGTTACGCAGCTTTATTTCTCAGAGAGCGTCGAGTTCAAACGCAACGACAATTATTACACATTCATTCGCCTTTCCGCGGACGAGGTGTTTAACAAAAAGCCGCCGGCGAGTTTCGACCCCTATATGTTTAAAAAAGGCGTCCACAAATTCGCCGCCGCCATGACCGACCTGTGCGCCGCCCTTCCCCATTCGCCTCAGGAAGAAAATGAAACGGAGAAGAAGGACGGGGAGAAGAAGGACGGGGAGAAGAAGGACGGGGAGAAGAAGGGCAAGGATCTAAAACTGGATAGACTTGGCGCCTTCCACCTCGATCGCGCCGAATTCAAATATCTGTTCCCGGATTATGAGCCCTATGGCGGCACCGTGGACGATATGAAAATGACGGCGTATTCGATGCGTTATCGTGCGGACCGACCGGAGCTCAACCCGCCGAACTGGCCCTTCGCCTTTGTCGGCGAACTGTTCGTCACCGTGCACGACATCCCGTATTTTCAGAACCTCACTTATATGGATTACGATCTAGACAAACCAAAAAAGAAGCACATCAACCTTACCTGCGCGCCGCCTGGAAAATTCACCGAACTCCATAAAGCGGAGGCCAAGGCGCAGGAAGATGTCGACAATAAACGCGCGTCGCTGCGGCTCGCCGAATTTATGGTGCAAGACATCGAGGCGGAGATAGAATTGGGCTCGACCTCGCCGGATGAACTCAAGAAACTGCGCGACTCGCTCGCGAAATGGCGAAATGACATGAAAGCCGCCCAAAATGCCCTAGATCCGGCGCTGAAGGACCTTGAGCGCGCGCGTGACGAGTCTCGCCGGGCCCATCGCCGCTGCGAAGCGACGCGAAAGTGCTATTTTGTGTCCGAAGACAATATGAGCGTCTATCGTCATCAATGGCGCGAGTGCAATGACAAAGTCGATCTCGCCGACACATCGATCGGCCGGAATGACCGGCCCTATGCCAACGCCATGACCTATGCGGCGGCGAGCAAAGAGCTCACCCGTCAATTTCTGGAGCAACAACTGGTCAAACGCACGCCCGACGTCAATAGAGGCGCCTTCAAAGCAGACTTGTCCGAAGAAGTGGCGCCTTTGAAGTGCTCATTCTTCGATCTGTTCTTTAAGAAGGAGTGCCGCAAGGCGATAGGCTGGAATTAGGCGACCAACGCCCGCGCTTCTTTTTGCGCCCCCTATTCCGGCTTCTTCTTATAGATCCCTTTGAACCAAGGCTTATACGTCTCGGTCTCGGCGTCGTATTGCTCGAAATATTGGGTCACGGTGCCGTCGTCGTTCGGCGTCCACAGGCCTTTAAAGCCGTTGGTCTGGCCGGTGGGGTAGGCGATCTCGCCTTCTAGCGCCATGGCGCCGTCCTCGTTGAGCCCGCCGGCGTAATCGATCGTGCCCCATGACGCGACCCAGATCTGGCGCCATTTCTTGGCGCCGAGGTCGACATAATTATAGCTTTGCCCGGTGCCGCCATTGGCGCTGGTCCAGCGCTCCACCAAAAGGCAGCCGCCCTCTTCGATCTTGATCGAATTCTCGCCGAGCTTTTGTCCCGTTGTGCTGAACACGTCCCATTCGCCGACCCAGAAATCGAATTGCCGGAACAGCGCCGATTGGCACGGCGGGGTTTGCGCCTGTGCGGCGGGCGCGGCGGCGGGCTGCGCCGCGACGTCCGATTGCGCGACGGCTGGCGCAGCGCTGGCGACCGCCGCCGCTCCGGCGGCGAGGACGATGGCAATACGATTGGCGCGGCGGGTCTTCTTACTGGTCATGCGGCGTCTTCTCCCAATGGG
>CAYWWL010000322.1:0-2884 GCA_964461925.1 uncultured Caulobacterales bacterium
ATCTGGCGGCCCTAACCTGACGCTCCTGAGGCGGCGAGGTTAGCCCGTCCGCCGATAGGTCAGCTCCAAGAACACGTCCTCCAGATCGGCCTCGTCCGTCGACAGATCCTTCACCGCCACGCCGGCGCCGGCGAGGCGTTCGAGGATCTCGGCGACCCGGCCTTCGCTTGGCTTATAGGGGATCGACAAACGCCCGTCCTCGCCAAGCTCCGCCGCGAAAGGACCGACGGACCTGGCGCCGGCTTCCGGATCTGCGCGGCGTCAAGCGCGCCCATGGGCGTCACCTTCAAGGTTTTCTTGTCGAACGAGGCGATCAGGGTTTCGGTCGGCTCGCAAGCGACCACTTCGCCATGATTGATGATCGCGATCTCGTCGCACAGCTCCTGCGCCTCTTCGAGATAGTGCGTGGTCAGAACGATCGTCACGCCGCGCTGATTGAGATCGACCACTTGCTCCCATAATTGCTTGCGCAACTCGATGTCGACGCCGGCGGTGGGCTCGTCGAGAATCAGGATCGGCGGCGCGTGGACCATCGCCTTGGCGACCAGCAGGCGGCGCTTCATGCCGCCGGACAATTGCCGCACATAGGCGTCGGCCTTGTCGGCGAGGCCGAGACTGTCGAGGATCTCCATGGTCCGGCGCTCCGCCGGCGGCACGCCATACAGCCCAGCGGTGATCTCCAGCGCCTCTTTCGGGGTGAAGAACACGTCGGTGGTGATCTCTTGCGGCACGACGCCGATCGAGACCTTGGCTTGGCGCGGGTTGCGGTCGATGTCGAAGCCCCAGACCTCGACCTCGCCGGCGGACTTGTTGACCAGGCCGGCGAGAATGTTGATGAAGGTGGATTTCCCGGCGCCGTTGGGGCCGAGCAGCCCGAAGATCGAGCCGGCTTTGATCGACAAATCGATCCCTTTCAAGGCCTCTTTCGCCGGCGCTTTCTTCGTCGCCGCATAGGTCTTGCGCACGTTTCGCGCGCTGATCGCCAATCCATTCGCCGCCATCGCTGGGCCTTCCATATTGTCGCGGCGCGCCGATCGGCGACGCCAGCGCCCCGGGTCCTAGCACGACACTAGGGCGCGCCGAAAGCGCGCGGCGACAATCAAGCCTTGACGGCGGCCATGGGCTCGGCGAGGAAAGATGGAGACGGGCGCTCGTCGCCCGCGCCGTTCGTCGACATTGACGGGCGCGCGATGGACGACCACACAATTAGACGACCAATAAATTAGACGACAGCAAGAGACGGTCTCACCGATGACTGACACCAGCGAAACCACGACAGCCGCCGATCCGCACCACCCGGAAGTGATCTATGTCGCCCAGCATCGCATTGGCTGCGACGGCGGCGGCGGCGCGCTCGGCCATCCGAAAGTCTATTACTCCCTCGAGGACGGCGTCGCCGTGTGCGAGTATTGCGGACGGAAATTCGTATACGACCCAGAAAAGGCCTAGGCTGGCCTTCGCCGCCGACGATGATGCGATAGGGCCAAGATGGCGCAGGAGCAAGACGACAGGCTGTCCCGGGTCGAACGCATGACCTTGCGCATGTCCGTCATTCAGACGGCGATCGCGGTCACCGGCTTCGTGGTGGCGATCATCGCGCTCTACGCCGCCCTCAACGAAGCCGACGCGGTGCGCAAGCAGCAACAAGCCTCGGTCTGGCCGAACCTCGAATTTCATCGCTCTTATCGCGGCGTGCCCGGCTCGGAGCGGCTTGACGTCAGCGTCAGCAACACCGGCATCGGGCCGGCGAAGATCGCCCTTATCGAGTTCTTCTTCGACGGCGCGCCGTTGCGCAATTGGGACGAGGCGATCGCCGCGTTCAGCACTGTCGACAATCCGCGCTACAGCCATATCGGGGTCGGCGGCCGGGTGCTGCCGCCGAACGGAGAATTCGCGCTGGTGTCGACCACGACCGAAGAGATCAATGTGGAGACCGTCATCGCCCTGCGCGACGCCATCGACCAAGGACGCCTATCCGGCCGGATCTGTTATTGCTCAGTGTTCGATGAGTGCTGGTTGCTCGTGTCCCATTCGCGCGAGGCGAGCCCGGTCGACCAATGTCCAAAAGCATCCCTTACGAACGAATTTTAGATTAGCGCGCGTCCGACTTGGCGAGACGCCATATCTCCGTCGCCTTCGGCGGGGCGTTATTGAGAATATTGTTCTTGAAGATCCGCCCCATGAACCGGGCGAGCACGGCGGCGAAGACCAGCATCAACGCCGTGGCGCTGGCGATCTCCCAAAACGGCGGGTTCGAGGCCGCCCGCAACATCACCGCATAGGGGGTGTAGATCGGGATGAAGGTCATGATCGTCGCCATCATGCCGTTCGGGTTTTGGAAGATCATCACCAGGAACGGCATCGGCGCGAACACCAACAGCATCAGCGGCCCCATAAAGGTCTGGGCGTCCTGAAGGGAGTTCGACAAGGCGCCGATGGCCAAGAAAATCATGGCGAATATCAAATAGGCGCTGAGGAAATAGAACAGGAAGACGAGCAGCAAATTGGAGCGGAAAAGCGCGCTTAAGGCTTCCGCCGCGACGCCGGAATTGGCCATGCCGAACGCCCCGGCGAGCCCGCCGGCGATGATGAAGATCGCCGGCATGGTCAGGCCCACCGCGCCGATGCCGATCAATTTGCCGATCATCAATTGGTCCGCCGTCACCGAGGACAAGAGCACTTCGACGATCTTGTTGGAGCGTTCTTCGATCGTGTTGGTGAGCAACGGATTGCCCACCGCGAACACCACCACCAAGAGAATATACGTCATCACCCCGGGCAAGACCGCTTTCTCAAAGCGATCGGCGTCGCCGAGCTCCGCGTCCTGGCCGGCGCGTTCCGGGCTGAACGCGGTCATCGGCGCGTCAATGTCGGCGATATGGTC
>CAYWWL010000323.1:0-2883 GCA_964461925.1 uncultured Caulobacterales bacterium
CGGGCCGACAGTATCATTGACGCCGGGCGGCCTGACCCGTGTGGCGATGCGTGAAGGATCGCTGGTGGTGAATTCGAGCCAAGGCGGCGGCGTGAAGGACACGTGGGTCTTGAAAGGACGCAAATAATGGCGCTGTTGAGCCGCACCGCAGAGAACCTTTTTTGGATCGGCCGCTATGTCGAACGCGCGGAGAACATGGCGCGCCTTCTCGACACCGGTAAGCGGATGAGCGCGATTCCTGGCGAGAGCGAACATCAATCCGAATGGGAGCCAATTCTCGCCGCGGCGGGCGCTCGGGTCGGCTTCGACGAGGCGTATTCGGACATCAATCAAGGCAATGTCGTCGACTATATCGCCTATTCGCAGGATAATCCGTCGTCGATCATATCGTCGATCGGTCATGCGCGCGCGAACGCGCGGGCGGTGCGCACGGCGCTGACATTGGATATGTGGGAGGCGCTGAATGAGTTTTGGCTTGATCTGCGCAGCCGCACGCCGGTGCGTCCGGGGGAAGGCGGCCTGACCCCGTTCCTCGCTTGGGTGAAGCAAAACTGCGCGCTCTTCCGCGGCGTCGCCGACTCCACTTTGTTGCGCAACGATTCCTATGATTTCATTCGCCTCGGCTCGTATATCGAACGGGCCGATTCCACGGCCAGGCTGCTCGACGTGAAATACTACGCCCTGCTAAAGCCGGAAGATGCGGTGGCCGGCGGCGTCGATACATATCAGTGGACGGTGATATTGCGCGCGACCTCGTCTTTGCGTTCTTATAATTGGGCCTATGGCGGCGGATTCGATCCCACGAATATCGCTCACTTTTTGATCCTCAATCCGCATAGCCCACGCTCGTTGCGGTATTCCTTGGAGAAGACGTCCGAGCATTTGAACCGGCTGGCGCGGCTCTACGCCGCGCGCCATGACTGTCACGAGATCTGCCAGTCGATTTACAGCGAGCTGTCCGATCGGACCATCGACGAAGTGATCGAGGGCGGACTGCACGAGTTTCTCACGCGGTTCATCGCCCGCAATAACTGGCTCTCGGGCCAGATCGCGCGAGACTATCATTTCTCTTCAGCCTTTCCGGCGGCGGCGAGCGTCGGCGAAGGCGAATCGGCATCGACGGGCGATGAAAGCGCTGGATCCGGCGAAATGGCGGCTCCTGGAGGCGGCCATTCACCATCTACGGTGGAAAAGCAGGGTCGCGTCGCCGGTTGACCCCTGGGCGGCTTCCGACTTAATGCCGAATAGGGCATGATCCGGCGCTTGTTCGCCGGAAGACAGTCGGGACTGGGAAAATGACCTATTGTGTTGCGTTACGCTTGAATGCGGGGATCGTTCTTTTGTCGGATACGAGGACGAACGCTGGGGTCGATAACATCTCCATGTTTCGCAAAATGTTCACCTGGCATTCGCCGGGCGAGCGCGCCGTGGCGATGCTGAGCGCGGGAAACCTCGCCGTCACGCAAGCGGTGATCGCGCATCTGCAAGACGCCTGCGAAGATCCGAATTTCGTCGGCGACACGGTTCTCAATGCGCCGTCAATCTATCGCGTGGCGGAGCTTGTCGGCGAGCAGATGCAGGCGGCGCAGAACCGGTGGGGGGCGAGCCTTAACGCCATGAGCGAGTCCGGTCACGCGACCATGATCGTCGCCGGTCAGCGGGTGGGCGGCCAACCGCGGGTGTTTATGGTCTATTCAGCCGGCAACTTCATCGAAGCGACTGAAGATACGCCTTTCTTCCAGCTCGGCGAGTTTAAGTACGGCAAACCGATCATCGATCGCGCCATTAGCTATAACTCGACCTTGGACGACGGCGTAACGGCCTGCCTTCTCTCTATGGACTCGACCTTGCGCTCGAACCTTTCGGTGGGCATGCCGTTGGATCTCGCGGTCATTCCAACCGACAGTTTCGGATTCTCCGAACTCAGACGGATCGAGGCGGATGACCAAAACTACCACGCGATGAGCGAGTCTTGGTCTAGCTCCTTGCGTGAAGCGTTCATCAAAATGCGCGAAGCGCCGAAATGGTCATAAGCGCTTAAAGCGGCGCGAGCGACAAGCCGATCAAAATAAACCCGGCGAGGGCGGCGGTTTGCAGGCAGAGCGCGACCAAGGGCGACGGGCCGACAGCGGTCAATTCCGCCATGGAGGTGCGCACGCCGAGCGCCGCCACGGCTGTGATTAACGCCCACTGCGACGTCATCGTCATCGCGGTTTTCACGGTTGGCGATATAAGCCCTGCGCTGTTGATCGCCATCAGAACGAAAAACGCGACCATGAAGGTCGGCGCCAACGCCGTTGGGCTAGCGTCGCCGCTGTTTCTTCTCTCGCCGCGGAACAGCCAACCGACGGCGATCACCACCGGCAGAAGGCAGCCGACCCGGACAAGTTTGACCAGGGTCGCAGTCTCGCCGGCAGTCTCCGAGATAGTGTAGCCGGCGCCGACCACTTGGGCGACGTCGTGGATCGTCGCGCCGATGAAAACGCCGGCTGATCGGTCGTCAAAGTTCATTGCGGAACTGATTAATGGGTAGATAAGCATGGCGAGCGTGCTGAGCGCGGTGACGCTCGCCACTGTGAGCGCGGCGTTGCGCTCGCCGTCCTTCGATGCGGGCAGCGCGGCGGCGATCGCCAGCGCCGCCGAAGCGCCGCAGATGCCCACCGCTCCTGCGGATAAGACGGCGTGGGCCGGCGTGAGGCCGCATAGCCTGCCGATCGCGGCGCCAACGATCACAGTGAAAGCGACGCCGCTGACGATCAATATGAATGGCGCCGCGCCAAGGCTCGCCATATCGCCAATGGTGAGGCGGACCCCAAGCAGGGCGACGCCGATCCGCAGCAGGTCTCGCGCCGCGAACGACAATCCCGGCCCGAGCTTCGGACT
>CAYWWL010000324.1:0-2880 GCA_964461925.1 uncultured Caulobacterales bacterium
TCTTCGCCAATCGCGACGCCATCCGCGTGGCGCCGCGCCTCGACGAGGTCCTGATCCCGGTCGAGTGGGTCGCCGAGAAGCGCACCCGCCAGCGCTCGCGCGAAACCTTGGTGGCCTCGAAAGCCGCTTTCGCCGAAGAACGCTGCGTGGTTTTGTTCCCATCCGGACGGCTCGCTTTCATGGACGACGACAAGGTCCTGACCGAACAGGAATGGATGAACTCGATCGCGATCTTCGCGCGCAAATACGACTGCGCCGTGGTCCCGGCGAACATCGGCGCCCGGAACTCCTGGATGTATTATTGGTTCTGGCGGCTGAACACGGAATTGCGCGACATCACCTTATTCAATGAATTGCTGAATAAGCGCGGCAAGCATTTCGACATCGCCTTCGGCCCGGCGATCCCGCCGGAAGCCCTCAAGGGCGATCCGAACGACGTCGCCGCCGCCTTGCGCCGTCACGCCGTGGAAGACGTGCGCAGCGGCGTTCCCTGGAGACCGTTGCCGGCGGAATAACCGCCGCCGATCGCCTGAACGGCCGACCGTCCCGGCGCTCCAACTTGCTGACATCTCCTCGTCCAAACGTCTTACAGTCCGCCGAGGACGTTGCGCGCTTCGATCCAGGCGTCGAACGCCAGCGGGTCGACGATATCAATCCGTCCACGCCTTAACGCCACGAGCCCGGCGGCTTGCAGTCGGTGCAAGGCTTTGCCGATGGTCACCCGGGAGACGCCGAGGCTCTGGGCCAGCTCTATTTGGCGCACCGGCGCCGCCGCGCCGTCGCCGGAAATGACGCTGGCGGTTTTGATCGCTTTCGCCGCGCGCACGTCCAACGGCAGACGCGCCACGTCGTCGATCATGGCGATGGCGTGGTAGAACCGCACCGTCACCGCGCGCAGGAAATGGCGCAGGATTTCCGGCGATCGGTCGGCGGCGGCGTCAAAGTCCCGTTGCTCGATATGCGCCAATATGGTCGGCCCCACCGCCACCAGGTCATGGGCCCGGGGCATGCCGGCGAACAAGGTGAACTCGCCAAAAATATGCCCCTTCGCCAGAGTCAAAATCGGCGCATAGACGCCGTCGCGATCGACGCTGCCGACCCGCACCGCGCCTTGTTTCACGATCGACAGGCCGCTGGTGCGATCGCCGCGGCTATAGATCAAGGCGCCATCGGCATAGCGCGCGGTCCGCGCCGTCGCCAATAACGGCGCGGCGAGATCCGGCGGCAGGATTTCCGACAAGGTCATCGCGCCATGCAAGGAAGGCGCAGTTTCAGGCGCGTTGGCGGTCACCAGGACGGTTTCCTTATGCTAAATTCTTAGCATAAGAGCCTGAGCGATGGGTCTATGTAAAGCCTGAGCAGCAATTCTAGCAAAGGCCAGCCGTCCGTGAAACCCGAATACGTCGCCATTCCCCTGATCTTCCTCAGCTTCGCCGTGGCGGAGATGATCCATACGAAATTCTTCCGCAAGGACGGCGAAGTCGGCGGCGACCTGCTGGCGGACGCAACCGCCTCGGCCTTCGTCGTCGGCCTGTTGCAGCCGATGGTGATCTTGTGCGGCGGGCTCCTCGCCGCCGCCGTCGCGCCGACCAGCGAAGGCGCTTTGTCCCATTGGCCGCTCTTGGCGCAGATAGGCCTTCTGCTGGTGTTCGACGACATGACGCAATATTGGTGGCACCGCGCCTCGCACACGTTTCCGTGGCTCTACAAATTGCACCGCGCCCACCATAACGCCGATTACATGTCGGTACGGATGACCTACCGGAATAATTTCTTTTATTTTGTCCTGTTCCCAAGCTTCTGGTTCGTCGGCGCGCTCGTCTATCTCGGGCTCGGGCCGATATATTCCGCCTACATCATCGTTAAGATGGCGGTCATTTACGGCGCCCATAGCGACGTCCGCTGGGACGAAAAGCTGTATCGCGTGGCGTGGCTCGCGCCGGTGATGTGGGTCGTCGAGCGGACGATTTCCACGCCGGCCACCCACGCCGCCCATCACGGCAAATACGCCGCCGATCCAGCGACCAACTATAAAGGCAATTACGGCAATCTGCTGTTTTTCTGGGACGTCTTGTTCGGCACGGCGAAAATCACCCGAACCTATCCTGAGCGTTTCGGCGTCGAAAACCTGCCGCCGGCCGGCGTCGGCGAACAATTGTTCTGGCCGATCGTGCGGACCAAACCGGCGCCCACGAACGCACCCCAGCCCAAGGACCTGGCGGCGGCGGAATAAGCGGGCGTCAATCCGGTCCCGGCCGCTCGGCCGCGCTTGCTCCGGCGCGGCGCATCGCCGATAAGAATGGTTTTGGATCTGTCGCCCTATGTCTGCAAACCAATCGCCGCCCGATCTCGGGCTCGCCATGCGCGTCGCGGCGCCCGAGGACATTCCCGCCATGACCGCGCTGATCGAACGCTCGGCGTGGGGCTTGTCGATCAAGTATTACGAACCGGAGCAAGTGGAGGCGGCGCTGAAAGGCGCCTGGGGCGTCGACACGCAATTGGTCAAGGACGGCACCTATTTTGTCTGCGCGCGGGGCGACACCATGGTCGGCTGCGGCGGCTGGAGCTATCGCGAAACCCTGTTCGGCGCCGACGCTTACGCCGACCGCGATCCGCGCATTCTCGACCCGAAGACCGAAGCGGCGAAGATCCGCGCCTTCTTCGTCGATCCCGATCACGCCCGCCTCGGCGCCGGCAAGGCGATTCTGAGCCATTGCGAAGACGCGGCGCGGCGCGAAGGCTATTCACGGTTCGAATTGATGGCGACCTTGAGCGGCGTCGACTTCTATCGCCGCCATGGCTATCGCGGCGAGACCAGACGAACCTTTCCTTTGCCCGGCGGCGTCGACATCGATTTCATCCCGATGCAGAAGAGCGACG
>CAYWWL010000325.1:0-2847 GCA_964461925.1 uncultured Caulobacterales bacterium
GGTGTTGACCTTAGCGTCAGGGTCGGCGTGGCCGAGGGCCATGCCGCAATAAAATTGATCGTCCTCGCCAAGCCCGAGAAAGTCCGACACGGTCTTGGCGCGCGCCGCCCAGGCTTCCTGCATACAGGTGCCGAGGCCGCGCTCATGGGCGATCAGCGCGATCGATTGCATCAGCATGCCGAGATGCGCCCATTGGCCTTTGTCGAAGCCGCGCTCGAGGGAGAAGAACAGGCCGACGGGGGCGCCGAAGAAGGTGTAATTGTTCAACAGCCATTGCAGCCGCGCGGCTTTATCTTCCCGCGGCACGCCGAGCAATGCGTACATGTCTTCGCCGACTTGGTAGCGACGCGAGCGGTAAGGCTCCCACAAGTTCGGCGGATAGATTTTGAGCTCCGCTTCGTCGGCGAGAGGATTGGCGGCGATCGCTTGTTGCACGGTTTCGACCAAGCGATCTTTCGCCGACCCCATCACCACATGGACTTTCCACGGCTGTAGATTGCCGCCGGACGGGGAATAGCGGGCAATGGACAAAATTTCGCGCACCGTGGCCTCGTCGACGGGCGTCGGCAGAAAGGCGCGGGTGGAGATACGGGCGGTGAGGGCGTTTTCTACTGTCATGGCGACAACCTAGACGGGCCGGCCGAGGGCACAAAGCGCATTTGGCAGGCGGTTAGTCGATCAGCCCTTGCGTCATCGTTCGGACGCGCCATTTTTAGCGTATGAAACCGCGCCCGATCGTCTTGTTGATTCTGTTTCTGGTGATGGCGCTGCTGGCCTGGCGCAATGAAAAGCTCGCCATGTTGGGCCGCAGCGCGGTGGACGCCAAGCTTCGCGGCGACGCCGTGGTGCTGACCTGGCGCTCCGGCGTGCGCGCGCCGATGGCGGCGGAGTTCGCGGACGCATACGCCGAATGGGCCGGCCAGACCGACCGCTTCGTCATCGCGTTGCATTCCCCGGGCGGCTCTTTGACCGAAGGGGCGGCGGTGGTCGACGTGATCGAACGGATGAAGCGCACCCACCAGGTCGACACCTATGTCGCCGGCGGCGACGCCTGCCTATCCATGTGCGTTCCGATATTTCTACGCGGGGAAGAGCGCCGCGCCGGCCGCAGCGCGCGGTTTATGTTCCATGAGCCGAGCGCCTATGACGCGGTCACCGGCGAGCCGGTCAAGCAGCCCCGGTTCGAAAAAGATTTTACCACGGAACGCTATTATCGGCGCTTTTTTGGCGACAGTCCCATGGACCCGGCATGGGGCGAAGACTTGAAACAGCAATGGCGCGACAAGGATATTTGGAAGAGCGCCGGCCAATTGGTGGACGAAGGCGCGAACGTGGTCACGGACTTACGCTAAGCCCGATCGGCTTAGAGCGAGAAGCTGGTGCCGCAGCCGCAATTAGCGGTGGCGTTGGGATTGTTGATTTTGAACGCCGCGCCGATCAGTTCGTCAGCGAAGTCGATTTCCGAGTTCGACATGTATTCCGCGGAGATCTCGTCGACCAGAACGATGACGCCGTCTTTCTCAATGACAATGTCGTCGTCTTGGCGGTCATGGACGATGTCGAAAGCGTATTGGAAGCCCGAGCAACCGCCGCCATTGACCGCGACCCGCAACATTGCGCCGTCGGCCTCTTTCGCCAGAATTGCGCCAATGCG
The DNA here is from genome assembly GCA_964461925.1 of uncultured Caulobacterales bacterium. GTDB lineage: Bacteria > Pseudomonadota > Alphaproteobacteria > Caulobacterales > Parvularculaceae > MED-G105. Next base: position 1,655 of record CAYWWL010000325.1, read on the forward strand.
CGCCGCGGCGCGCGCTGACACGGTGATTCCGGGGTTCACGATCGTATCGCCCATAATGCTGTACTCGTTCTGCCGTTGCGATCAGACTATCACATAAGGATCAAGCCGGCGGACGCAAGGTTTTCCGGCGGATCCGGGGGCTCTGGGGGGCGGCGAAATGGTCGCAATCATGCGGCGACCGCGCTAAGCCGCCGCTCGCGGGCGATTCAGGCTTTGAAATTCGCGTCGAACGGGCGCATCAGCCCGAATAGTGAGTAGATTAACCTCGATCGCCGACCGGCGCCGTCGCGTAAGGCTGCGCGCCAGTCGATTCGATCGGAAAGGAGCGCCGCCATGGCCAAAATCGCCTTTCCCGCCCCTTTGGCGCCGTACGCGTCGAAAGCTGAAGAGAGCCGGGGCCGGCTTTACCAGGAGCCGACCAGCCGCTCGCGCACGGAATTCCAACGCGATCGCGACCGGGTCATCCACGCCGTCGCGTTCCGCCGCCTGAAGCACAAGACTCAAGTCTTCATTTACCATGAGGGCGATTACTTCCGCACCCGGCTGACCCATTCCCTGGAAGCCGCGCAGATCTCGCGGTCCTTAGCGCGCACCTTGCGTCTTGACGAAGATCTCGCCGAATGCATCGCTTTGGCCCACGACCTCGGGCATCCGCCGTTCGGCCACACCGGCGAAGACGTGCTGCAGGACTGCATGGAGCCTTTTGGCGGGTTCGATCATAACGCCCATACCTTGCGCCTCTTGACCAAATTGGAAAAACGCCACGCCGCGTTCGACGGGCTCAATCTGACCTGGGAGACCCTGGAAGGAGTGGTGAAGCATTCGGAGAATTTAATCGGCGCCGACCCCGCGACCTATCCCACGGCGATCGCCGAATATGTCGCCGACCACGACCTCGGCTTGCACGAGCGCTCCTCTTTGGAAAGCCAAGTGGCCGCGCTCTCCGATGACATCGCCTACAATAATCATGACGTCGACGATGGTCTGCGCGCCGGATTGTTCTCGTTCGAACAAGCCCGCGATTTGCCATTGGTGGGCCGGGCCTTGCGCGCGGTCGAGGCGCGATATCCTGAGGCGCCGCGCGAGGTGATGATCGCTGAAGCGGTGTCAGACTTGATCGGCGCCATGGTCGAAGACGTGATCCAACAGACCGAAGCGAAGCTCGCCGATCTCAAGCCCCGGCATGTGGACGA
>CAYWWL010000326.1:0-2840 GCA_964461925.1 uncultured Caulobacterales bacterium
ACGAGTGTGGCGCAGGAACGCGGGCGCGGCGGTGTCCCGCGCGGCGACGACAAGATAAGATTGATCCGCGTCCGGCGACGCGCGAAAGCGCATGACCTTGCCGCGGGCGCTGCGTTGTTCGATGCCGATCTCTCGGTTCGCCGCGTCTAGGATCGGACGTTCAAATTCGAAGTTGAAAAAGTCCCCTTCGGCGGTAAGCGCTTCCGGCGGCAAGGCGGTGAGGTTCCCCGCCAGCACCGCGCCCGAGGGCGCGCCGATGAGCATGTATATGCTGTCATCCCGCCAGGCGGTGCGCTGACGGATGGCGCGGGTCAATTGCCCCGGCCCGCTGGTCGCGAAAAGATCCGCGAGGACGTCGATCTCGCCGTCGATGGTGGTGTCAGTCTGACGCGCCGCCTCGCCAAACGTGGCGCGATAGACGAACGCGCCCAACACCGCGACAGCCCATGTAAAGAGAAGAACGTAGATTAAGGTAAAGCGGAAAGACGTCGTGCGTAAAAGCCGCAACATGTCAGCGCCCCGCTTGTCCTAATCATCATCGGCAATCGTATAGCCCGCCCCGCGGATGGTCTTCAAGAGCGGCTTGTCGAAGTCCTTGTCGATCTTGGAGCGCAGCCGAGAGATATGGACGTCGATAACGTTGGTTTGCGGATCGAAATGATACTCCCAGACATTTTCCAGAAGCATAGTGCGCGTGACCACCTGGCCCGCATGGCGCATGAGATATTCGAGCAAGCGGAACTCGCGGGGCTGCAAATCGATCTTGCGCGAGGCGCGGCGAACCGTCCGTGTAATGACGTCCAGCTCCAAATCGCCCACCGCATAGCGGGTGGTGACGCTGGCGCTCGGCGCGGCTCGGCGCCGACCCAATGCTTCGACGCGCGCAAGCAGTTCCTGAAACGCGTAAGGCTTGACGAGATAATCGTCGCCGCCCGCTTTCAAGCCGGAGACGCGATCGTCCACTTCGCCAAGCGCGGACAAAAACAACGCAGGCGTTAAATCGCCGCCGTCGCGTCTTTGGGAGAGCAATGACAGCCCGTCCAGTTTCGGCAACATGCGGTCGATGACATACGCGTCATAATCGCAGGCTTCCGCCATGTTCAAACCGGATTCGCCGTCCAGCGCATGATCGACGACATGGCCCGCTTCGCGCAGGCCTTTCGCGGCGTAGGCCGCCGCTTCAGCGTCGTCTTCTACCAATAGGATTCGCATAAGCTATAGGATCGCTATTCTACAGCCCCAGAAGGGAAATATCAAAAAGCGGCCGCGCGGCGTGGGGGATCGCCGCGCAGTCGCCAACAGAACGACGCCGCATGCCGGACCGCAGCGGCGCCGCTCCAAACTTATTCGCCGCCCAACGAGAGGGCGCCGTATTGCCGGTTCTCGCCAAGCTGCATGCGCAACAACACCGCTTCCTTGTCGCTCTCGACGGCGTTGTCGATCTTGTCGCGCAAGTCGTCGGCGGTCTCTACAATCTCACCGTCCACTTGCAAGATCACGACGCCGGGACGCAGCCCCGCCTCTTGCGCCGGACTGCCGGGACGCACGCCGGTGACAAGCACGCCGTCTACATTGTCGGGCACGCGGAACTGTTGACGCAGGGCGTCGTTCAATTCCGTTACGCGAACGCCCACTTCCTCAGCGAGGCTGTCATTGTCGTTCGCCGGTTCGTCATCGAAGTCCTCGACCGCTTCGCCGTCGCGTTGGCCAAGCGTCACCGTCAGATTACGAACTTTTCCGTCGCGCATGACGCGCACTTTGACTTTCTCGCCAGGCGCAATGCCAGCCACAAGACGGGAAAGCTCGTTGGTGCTGTCGACGCTTTCATCGGCGATGTCGAGAATGACGTCGCCGTCGAGAAGTCCCGCTTCTTGCGCCGGTGAGCTGTCGAGCACTTCCGCGACGAGAACGCCGGTGCGTTCCGTAAGCCCGATGGCGGCGGCGATTTCCGTCGTCACCGGCTGCAAGCTAATGCCGAGCCAGCCGCGGGTCACCGAACCGCTGGCGATCAATTGCGCCACGGTTTCTTTCGCGATGCGCGCGGGGATCGCAAAGCCGATGCCGACGCTGCCGCCATTCGGCGAATAGATCGCCGTGTTGACGCCGACGACGCGGCCTTTCAGATCAAAGGTCGGTCCGCCGGAATTGCCCCGGTTGATAGGCGCGTCGATCTGGATGAAGTCTACATATTGGTTGCCGCGGTTCTGTCCGCCGATGGCTGAGACGATGCCGCTGGTCACCGTGCCCAGTCGCCAACGCGCAAATTCACGTCGTCGGCGAATTCCACGTAAGACTGATTGCGGCCGGCTTCGACTTTCAACACCGCAAGATCCGTCAACGGATCAACGCCGATCAGCTCCGCATCCAACTCATCGCCGTCGGCAAGGCGCACTTTGATGCTGTCGGCGCCGTCCACCACGTGATTGTTGGTGACGATGTATCCGTCGCGATCGATGAAGAAGCCGGAGCCTTCCGCCTGCATGGTGCGCGGGCCGCTATTGAAATCGTCTTCGGGCTCCGGCGTGCCGAAACGGAAATTGAAAAACTCTTCGAACTGACTAGGCAGCCGCGCCGCTTCGATCTCGCGTTCCACAAGTACGCTCACCACCGACGGGCTGACCCGCTCAACGAGATCAGCAAAAGAGAGCGTACCGTCAGCGGCCACCGGCGGCGCCATCAAACGCGGCGCTTGCGCATTGGCGGCGGAGAAGCCGAACCCTGCGATCGTGAGTGCGGTCGCCGCCGCCCCGGCGGCGAGCACGCCCGTGATAGATTTGTTTTTGAACCGTTTACTCAATGTCATTTCCCGTCAAAGCAACCAATTTTGGATTTAATAAAAT
>CAYWWL010000327.1:0-2825 GCA_964461925.1 uncultured Caulobacterales bacterium
GTCGCTGCGTCGTTCCGGCGCGGCGCCGGTTTCGCGGCGCGTTGCTGGGCGCGATTGCGCTTCGCGGTCGCCGCGGCGGCATCGCTCGCCGGGTCGCCGAAATCGGTCTGGTCGGTATTGGCGTCGTCGCGCACCATGCCCCCTTGATCCCTTGCCCCAATCGTGGACGCGGCAGTATACCCCGTCCCGAAGCGCTGGAGAAAGGGAATTTCGGCAACAGCGATCGCCGCAATCGGCCGGCGATGCGTCGATTTTCCCTCGGAATTCCCCTGTTGCGGGCGGGATTCCACCGTGGCGGTAGCGCCGACTCACCGTTATTCCCTAAAGGGAGCGGCGAAACCCCGCGCGACGAGGCAACCAGAAAGGCGCTGCAATGCGGCAATATCTCGATCTGTTGGACGACGTTTTGACCAATGGCGACGATCGCGGCGATCGCACCGGAGTCGGCGCCCGGGCGGTTTTCGGCCGCCAGATGCGGTTCGATCTTGGCGACGGCTTTCCCTTGTTGACCACGAAAAAACTGCACCTGAAGTCGATTGTGCACGAATTATTATGGTTCATCGCCGGCGACACCAACATCAAATATCTCAACGATCATGGGGTCAGCATTTGGGACGAATGGGCCGACGCCGACGGCGAGCTTGGCCCCGTCTATGGTCGGCAATGGCGATCTTGGCCGGATTATGACGGCGGAACCATCGATCAACTGAGCGCGGTGATCGATCGGATTAAGACAGATCCGTCCTCGCGCCGCTTATTGGTCAGCGCTTGGAATCCGGCGGAAGTGGACAATATGGCCCTGCCGCCCTGCCATTGCTTGTTCCAGTTTTTCGTCGCTGACGGCCGCTTGTCGTGCCAGCTTTACCAGCGTTCGGCGGACATTTTCCTTGGCGTGCCGTTCAACATCGCCAGCTACGCATTGTTGACGGCGATGATCGCGCAAGCGACGGGGCTTAAGCCGGGAGAATTCGTGCATACGCTCGGCGACGCTCATCTGTACCACAATCATTTCGAGCAGGCGAAATTGCAATTGACGCGCACGCCGGGGCCGCGCCCGACCTTGGCGCTCAATCCCGACGTCAAAGATGTTTTCGATTTCCGCTTCGAGGACATTCAGTTTCAAAACTACGAAGCGGCGCCGACCATTAAGGCGCCGATCGCCGTCTAAAGGAGACCATCGCCCGTGGCCGTACTTATCAGGCAGGCCGAGCCTGCCGACGCTGATCTGATCGCCGAATTGGTCCGCGACCTTGCCGAGTATGAAAAGCTCGCCCACGAAGCCAAGGCGACGAGCGATGACGTGCGCGCCGCGCTGTTTTGCGACGCTCCCCGGGCGCACGCCTTGATCGCCGAGCTTGACGGCGCGCCGGTGGGCTTTGCGCTCTATTTCCTTAACTTCTCGACCTTTCTCGGTCGGCATGGGATCTATTTGGAGGACCTTTTCGTCCGCCCGACCGCGCGCGGCTCAGGCGCGGGCAAAGCGCTCTTGCGAGCCTTGGCGAAGATCGCCGTGACCCGCGGCTTCGGACGCGTGGAATGGTCCGTGCTCGATTGGAACGAGCCGGCGATCGGATTTTATCAATCGATCGGCGCGGTTCCGATGGACGGCTGGACGGTCTATCGCCTCGCCGGAGAGGCGCTGCAGGCGTTCGGCGCGGAGGATGCGGCTGAATGAAAATTGCGATTGTGGTGGCGATGACGGAAGATCGGGTTATTGGCCGGGACGGCGATCTGCCCTGGCGGATCCGCGACGATCTGAAATGGTTCAAGAAAGTCACCATGGGCAAGCCAGTGATCATGGGGCGGAAGACTTTCGACAGCATCGGCAAGGCGTTGCCTGGCCGGCTGAATATCGTGGTGTCGCGATCGCCAGCCTCTACGCTTGAAGCCGGCGCAGGGTATTCGGACGAGAATGTCGCAGTTGTCGGCGACCTCGACGCGGCCTTCGCCAGCGCGGCGGCCTACGCCGAGGCGAACGGCGTCGAGGAGATTTGCGTCATCGGCGGCGGGACCATTTATCAAGCGGTTCTCGAGCGGGCCGAGCGCATCTATCTCACCAAGGTCGACGCAGACGTGGCGGGGGACGCCTATTTCCCGCGGCTTGACCTCGCGGCGTGGCGCGGCGAGCGCGTCGGCCAGGTTGAGAAGGGACCCCATAACGACCATGGGTGTCAATTCTTCATCCTTGACCGGATCGAGGATGACAATCGCGCAACATAAGCCGCGATTGCATTTTACCATTTGTAAGAACCTCTTAACCTAACGGCGGAAGAATCAACGCCCGGCGCGAGCTTCATCGACGCCGGAATGGGAGAACGCCTATGGCGCGCTATCGCCGCCGTCTTAGCGGAATTGCAGCGATCATCGTCGGCGCAGGGGGCATCGCGCCCACCGCCGCTGCGGACGCCGAATTCGAAACCGTCTGTCGCCTCCAAAGCGATCAGCGCCGGCTCTATGTGGAAAGCCCGGGACAGACCGGTCGCGCTTGCGATTTGCGCATGGACGTGATCGGCGCGCCGCGCATCTACACTCCTTATCACGCCAATAACGACCGCGCCTATTGCGCGAAAAAGGGCCGAGAATTGGCCGCTAAGCTGGTCGCTGACGGGTTTGTCTGCGCAAGCGAACAGGTCGCGGACGCGCCGCGGGCGGACCGGCCTGTCGCCGCCGCGCCATCCGAGCTGACGCCTAGCGCGGCGCCGGAACCCCCAATCCAAGAGCCGCTGGTCGCGGAAATTCAGGCCCAACAAGTCCAGGCCCAACAAGTTCAGGCCCAACAAGTTCAGGCCGAACAAGTTCAAGTCGAGCAAGCGCCGGACGACAGC
>CAYWWL010000328.1:0-2807 GCA_964461925.1 uncultured Caulobacterales bacterium
TGGAACGCCTCAGCCAAGAAGGCATGGCGGAAATGTCGGCGAAGTATAAGGAGATGGGCTCGGCCCTCTATCTCGAAGCCGAGGCGGTGAAGAAGGCCAATAAAGACCTCGGCTAAGGCCCAAGGCGAGACGACGGACGCGAACAGGCGGCGCGCGGCTTAACGGCCGCGCGCCGTTTTGCCGTTCTACGCGTTCCATGCTAGGCGAAGCCCATGACAGAACGCACATATGACATCGTCGTCTGGGGCGCGTCGGGGTTCACCGGCCGGCTCGTGGCGGAATATCTCGCCGCGCATTACCGCGTCGACGGATCCCTGAAATGGGCCATCGCCGGGCGCAATCTGAAAAAGCTCGCCGCCGTGGCGGCGGAGGTCGGCGCCGAGGGCGCGCCGGTGATCGAAGCCGACGCCGACGATCCGAGCTCCCTCGACGCGCTGGCGCGCCAGACCAAAGTGGTCGTGACCACGGTGGGCCCGTACCAGAAATACGGGTCGGCCCTGGTCGCGGCGTGCGCTGCGGCGGGGACGGATTATGTCGATCTGTCCGGCGAACCGCCTTGGATGCGGCGCATGATCGACGCCCATGACGAGGCCGCCGCTGCGTCCGGCGCGCGCATCGTCCATTCCTGCGGCTTCGACTCCATTCCGTTCGACCTTGGCGTCTATTTCGTGCAGATGCTCGCGCAACAAGCCTTCGGCGCTCCGGCGCGGGAGGTCAAAGGCCGGGTGATGAAAATGAAAGGCGCCATGTCCGGCGGCACCGCCGCCAGCGCGCTGGAGACCGTAGAGGCCGCCGCCAAGGACAAGTTCGTCCGTGAGGTGATGACCGATCCTTATTCCCTGGCGCCGGACGCCGCCGCATCGCGGCCGCGCCAGCCGAAAGGGCGTCGTCCGCATTACGACGTCGACGCCAAGACCTGGGTCGCGCCCTTCATCATGGCCGACATCAACGTACGCAACGTGCACCGCTCGAACATGTTGATGGATTATCCGTATGGGCAGGATTTCGTCTATACCGAGATGATGGCCGCGCCCAACGCCGGCGCCGCCTATATGATCGCCGGCGGGCTCGGCGGTTTCGCCGGCGCGATCGCGTTCCCGCCCACCCGGGCGCTGATGCGCCAATTCGTCTTGCCGAAGCCGGGCGACGGTCCGAGCAAACGTCAGCGTGAGGAGGGCTTTTACAAAGTCCTTTATATCGCCAAGGGCGAGGGCGGCGAGGTCCGCGCCGTGGTCGAAGGCGACCGCGATCCGGGCTATGGCTCGACCTCGAAAATGATCGCCGAAGCGGCTGTCTGCCTGGCTCGGGACGTCGATCGCGACGCCTGCCCCGGCGGCGTCTACACCCCGGCCGCGGCCATGGGCGCGCATTTGATCGCGCGGCTGGAGGAGAACGCCGGGCTGACATTCTCGCCCGCCTAGATCAAAGAGCGCCCCCCGCCATGACGGACGACTACGCCAGTTTGCGCCCGATCAATCCGGGCGAGACGGTCGCCGACCACGAGGCGCGCGCGGCGCTCGCCGGCTTGCGCGCGGCCGCGCTCACCAAGGCGCAATGGACCCATGGGGCGCACCTCGTCAGCGCTGTGGCTTTGCTCGACGACGTTGGCCGCGCGGCGGCGGAGGCGGAAATGCCCGGCCTCATTCGCCGGCTGAACGAATCCATGGGCGGGGTTAATTCAGACACGGAAGGCTATCACCACACGATTACGGTGTTTTACCTGCGCGCCTTGGAGGCGTTCTTGGCGCCCCATGGCGGCGCGTCCCTCGGCGAAAAATGCGAGGCCGCGCTGGCCGCGCCGATCGCCGACAGGGCCTATCCATTGCAATTTTACGACAAAGCGGCGCTGTTTTCCGTCGCCGCGCGGCGCGACTATCTACCTCCGGTGGCGCCGCCTTATGACGACAAGCGCGCCTAATTGTCAGGGTTTGAATGTTCCGACCGCGACCCGATCTAATCCCGCGACGAATCGTTTCCGAAGGCGGGTGACAGGATTAGGGTTTTCCCCTATGCTCTCCGCCGTCGACGACGATCGTTTTGCCGTGCCTGACGACTGCCACAAGCGGCCCAAAGCCGACCAAGGACGCCATGCTACTCTCAAGACTTGTTGCTCGATACCGGCGGCGCAATCTCGCGCCGCGGAACGCCAAGCGAGGAGAAGCACCATGGCGACGGGAACAGTAAAGTGGTTTAACAGCGAAAAAGGCTACGGATTCATTCAGCCTGACGAAGGCGGCAAAGACGTTTTCGTGCATATTTCGGCAGTGCAACGCGCTGGCCTGCAAGGTCTGCAAGACGGCCAAAAAGTCGAATATGAAATCGCAACGGAACGCGGCCGCGAAGCGGCTGGCGATCTGAAAGCCCTTTAAGCAGCGCCGTCAGCGCGTCGCCGAGCGATTTTCGCTGGCGCGGCGCGATTGGCGCGGCTGACTAAGACGAAGCGCAATGCGGTCGCCGCATTGCGCTTTTTTTGTCCGCCGCCTTTCGATCTTGCGGCGACGAGGGGCCGGGCCTCGCTGAAGCGCCAAGCCTCGAAGTAGCGCCAGGCTTAGCTGTAGCGCCAGGCTTAGCTATAGCGATAGTCGTCGACCCGCTCGTTGACGACGCTATTGCCGCGCAGAACGATAAACAGGCCGAGCACCGCCAGGACAATAAACACGATCATGCTGACCGGCATGCCCTCGCCGTCGCCGGCGGGGGCCGGGGCGGGGGCCGGAGCGCCGACTTCCGAGCCGGTGACCACAGGCGCTGACGGCGCTTCAATCGGGGCCGCCGCCGGCTCTCGCGCTGGCGCGGGCGCTGGTTCT
>CAYWWL010000329.1:0-2807 GCA_964461925.1 uncultured Caulobacterales bacterium
CGCTTCGGCGCTGTCTTGTCGGCGGTCGGTCGACCAAACACCCGCTGCAGCCGCATCAGCCGAAAATAAAGGGCATCGCTTTGCCGCACCCCGTCCACGCCGACGCCGCAGCCCCGATCGGCGGCGGCGAATATATGCAAATGCATCGTCGCGCTGTCGCCAAAGACGATATTGTCCGCCGACGACATGCCCACGGGGACGTCGTCGCGCAGCCACACCAAGTGCACCGCGCCGCGCGCCTCGATCGGTCGCTGGCGATCCTCGGCGAAAGACTGAAACCACGCCTCGCGGCTCGGCAGCTTGCCCGGGTCGACGCCTAGCAGGGCGAGAAAGTCCGGCGAGGCGTTTAAGAAATAGTCGATGCGCAGCCGGGTTTCGTCCAGCGTCATCTGTCTGACGGTGAGAGCGCTCATAACGCCGCCGATCATGCCGACCGATCGCCGCCGCGTCCACTGGGGCGGGACGATCCGGCGAAAATTATTCGTATGCAGTATTTTGTCGGATCGCGACGCGATCGCGGCGCCCGGCGGCGGCGCGACCGGGCCTTTCCAAGGCGGCGCGCGCGATGATTTACTCGCCGGCTTTTCAGTTGTAATTTGCCAGCATGGAAACCTCGTCAGCATGGGGCGCAGCGCCGCTTTTCGCGGCCATGTACGTCCTCGTCGTCACCCTTTGGGCGATCTGCTTGCCGGTGATCCGCGAGGCGAAAGATCAGTCCGCGGTGCGCTGGTTCGCGGTCGCGGCGCTGTTGTCGGCGGCGGCCACGGCGATCGTCGGCGTCGAGGCCGTGGCCCGGCAACCCGAGACCGAGCCGGCGCACGCGCGTCTCCTGGCGCAGCAAGTCGTGGCGGTGTTGGCCGTGATCGGCGCCTTCGTCGCGGTCGGTATCGGCGTGCCCCGGGCGTTATGGCTATTGGGAAAAGTGCGGTAAAGGCGGCGGCGTTGAGGCTTAAGGCGCCTACGACGCGGCCTGACGTGGCGCCGGCTGAGGCGTCTCGTCGGCGGCCTCCGCGGCGAGGGGCATCGGTATGCCGAACCGGAATGTCGAGCCCTCGCCTTCGGTGGAGGCGACTTCGATAAAGCCGTCCATCGCCTCGCACAGCTTCTTGCAAATGGTCAGCCCGAGCCCGGTGCCGCCATATTGGCGCGTGGTCGAGGTGTCTTCCTGGCTGAAGCTGTCGAAGATCCGCGGCAGATATTCCGCGCGAATTCCAGCGCCAGTGTCGGTCACCGCCGTCGTCACCATGGCGCGACCGTCGATCGTCTCGGTGCTGACGCTTACGGTGACGAGGCCGCCGGGAGTGAACTTGATGGCGTTGGAGACGAGGTTGTTGAGAATCTGCCGCAGCCGGGTCGGGTCGCCGCAATACTGCGGCGCGATCTCGTCGGCGATGGCGAGGGTCAAGCGGGTCTGGTTTTGCGCCGCCACCGGTTGATACAGGGCGATCGCCGATTGGCACACTTCGCGCACCGAGAACGGCGTTTGCTCGATGGTCAATTCGTTGGTGGCGATCTTGGAATAGTCGAGAATGTCGTTGAGGATCACGCTGAGGGCGCCGCCTTGCTCGTTGATCACGTCCACCAGTTTCGATTGGTTCGGGTTCAGCTCTTGCCGGGCCAAGACTTGGGCCATGCCGACAATGCCGTTTAGGGGCGTACGGATCTCATGGCTCATCATCGCCAGGAAGATCGTCTTGGCGTCGTTGGCGGCCACGGCCTCGCGCCGTTGCGCGTCGAGTTCCGCGGCATGGCGGCGCAACCGCGAGGCGAAGGCCCAGCTAAACACCATGATCAAGCTCACCGCGATGACCAAGATCACCAGGGAGGCGAATTTAAGGTCCTCCGCGGCGAACGGGCTCATGGCGACGAGGCCCGCCTCGTCCGCCAGATAGAGCCCGATCAGCGAGACGCAACTGGCGAGGCCGAAAAACACCGCCGAATGCATGCCGAGAAAGAATGACGCCGCCAGGGGCGCGATGACGTAGAGCACCGCGAGATTGCCTTCGACGCCGCCATTGACGCTCGCCGCGATCGTCGTCAGCGCCAGGCCGACGCAAAGCATGATCCGGCATGGCCATTTGACGGCGCCGGCGCGCCAGGCCCAAAACGCGAGGCACGCGTAGAACAGCGAGCCGATCCAACCGGCGACCATGCCGATGCGCGCTTCTCCATGCAGAATGAAGGCGAAGGTGGGCAAGAGAAACGTCGCGAACGCCGTGCATAGCGTGGTCCAGATAAAGGCTGTCCGCGCCACGTCCTCGTAGGTTTTTTCGGTGGTCTCGGTCACGACGCCCCAACCGTGCTTGCCCGATCGCCGCCCTGCCCCGGGGCGCGACCATAATCCTATGGGCCAGAATAGGCTGCGGCTGATTTATTCGCGGTTAATGGGCGCGGCGCTATCGCCCTGGATCCGCCGCGGCGGCCCTGACGCCAGCGTCGCCAAAAGCAATCCTCAACGGCGAGATCCCATCGCTTGAAATGCGCCCGCCCTGGCGTCGCTGGATCATCCGCGCCGACCGTGACAGGATGCCCAGCGTGGATTCCGGCGCGTCCAATCATCAGCCGCCGGGACATGAGCCGCCGCTTTATGCGGCGATCGCGTTTCGAGGCGATAAGGAGAAACCGATATGAGATCCGCCGCCCCATCACTGCGCGCCGGCCTGGCGCTGAGCGTCGCCCTTGTCGTGTCGGGCGTTCTCGGCGCGGGGCTCTTACGGGCGAGCCCGGCCGCCGCCGAACCAACACCAATCGAGGAGACCGCCATGCAGGTGCAATATTTAGAGATCGTCACGGCCGAGGTGGAGGAC
>CAYWWL010000330.1:0-2805 GCA_964461925.1 uncultured Caulobacterales bacterium
GACCGGCCGACGCAACGGCGGGGCGCTTCGCATGGTGTTCGACCTTCGGCGCGCGGTACGAACCCGTACCTTCCTTCTGGGGCCGAATCGTCAGTACGGACATCGATTGGTTCTGGATCTGGAACCCGTAGTGAAACGGACTGCCAAGTCCGTGCCCGCCCCCCAGACCGCCAAAAGAGGGCAGCTGCGTGAGGTCGTGGTCGCCATTGATCCGGGGCACGGCGGCGAAGACCCCGGTGCCAGTGGTCGGCGGGGCAACCAAGAAAAGGATGTCGTTCTCAGCATTTCGCGTCGCTTGGCTGGGGAGCTGAAAACGATGCGGGGTATCCGGCCGGTGTTGATCCGCGACGGTGATTACTACGTCCGGTTACGTGATCGCATGTCGAAAGCACGTAAACATCACGCCGACTTATTCGTGTCGATCCACGCCGACGCATTTAGAGATCACCGAGTTCGAGGTTCGGCCGGAGGATTCGGGGCTCTCCGCCCATCCGTTCGAGGCGATCCTGGGCGGCACGCCGGAGGAGAACGCGGACGCGATCAAGGCGCTGCTCGACGGCGCGCCGGGGGCCTATCGCGACATCGCGATCTTAAACGCCGCGGCTACCCTCGTCGTGGCCGACATCGCCGACGACCTGAAAGACGGCGCCGAACGCGCCGCCGAGGCGATCGACAGCGGCGCCGCGGCCATGGCCCTCGCCCGCTTGGTCGAGGTCAGCAATCGGCCGCAAACGGATTAATAGCGCCTATGACCATTCTCGACGACATCATCGCCTACAAGAAAGACGAAGTCGCCGCCGCCAAGGCGAACGCGCCGCTGAGCGCGCTGACGGCGCTGGCGAAAGACGCAAGCGCCCCGCGCGGCTTTAAACGCGCCCTGGAGCGCAAAGCCGCGACGGGCCACGCTTTGATCGCGGAAATCAAAAAGGCGAGCCCGTCGAAAGGGCTTATCCGCGCCGACTTCGATCCCGCCGCCCACGCCAAAGCTTACGCCGAGGGCGGCGCGGCGTGCCTATCCGTTTTGACCGACGGGCCGAGCTTTCAAGGCGCGCCGGACTATCTGCGCGCGGCGATCGCCGCGTGTTCGCTGCCCGCCCTGCGCAAGGATTTCATGATCGACCCCTACCAGGTGGTCGAGGCCCGCGCCTGGGGGGCGGACTGCATCCTCTTGATCATGGCGTGCTTGTCTCATGATCAGGCTGCGGAGCTTATGGCGGCGGCGACGGACCTCGGCATGGACGTCTTGGTCGAAACCCATGACCGCGCCGAGATGGACGCCGCGGCGAGGCTCGGCGCCGACCTGATCGGCGTCAACAACCGCAATCTGAAGACCTTTGAGACCTCGCTGGAGATCACCGCCGCCCTCGCGGCCGCCGCGCCCGCCGATGCGCTCTTGGTCAGCGAAAGCGGCATTCGCGGCCCCGCCGATCTGAAAACCCTCACCGGGTACGGCGCGAAAGCCTTTCTCGTCGGGGAAAGCCTGATGCGCCAAGCGGACGTCGCCGCGGCAACCCGCGCGTTGCTGACGCCGGCGGCGGTCGTCTAGCTTTAGAATCAACGCCTTAGCCGGGGCGGGCCGCTTGACGGCGATTCAGAACAATACTAGAACGTTTTCGGTTTGTTCCAATCCGCCGCCGCGATTGGACGAGATGGCCCGCGCGCGGGTCGACGAGAGATCAGCCCCTCGGGATCGCGGCGCGATGGGACGAAAGAAAAGACGGGACAAAGACGGGACAAAAAGCGATGCTGACGAAGAAACAACATCAATTGCTGAGCTTTATCGCGGATCGCCTGGCCGACACCGGCGTGTCGCCGAGCTTCGACGAAATGAAAGACGCCCTCGATTTGAAATCCAAATCGGGGATTCACCGCTTGATCACCGCCTTGGAGGAGCGCGGCTTTATTCGCCGCTTGCCCCATCGCGCCCGCGCCTTGGAGATCCTAAAGACTCCCGACGGCGCGCCGATCGAAAAGCCGGCGGACGAGAAAAAACCGACGCCGTTCAATCCCTCCGTGGTCGACGGCGGCTTCAGCGGCGATCGCGCCAGCGCGCCCCCGGCCATGGGCATGACCGACCTGCCGGTCTTGGGACGGATCGCCGCCGGCACGCCCATCGAGGCGATCCAACACGAAGTCGAACGCATCGCCGCCCCGGCCGCCCTCCTCGCCAAAGGCGAGCACTATATTTTGGAAGTACAAGGAGAATCGATGATCGACGCCGGCATTCATGACGGCGACTATGCGATCATCCAGAAATCCAATGTCGGCGACACCGGCGAGATCGTCGTCGCGCTGGTGGACGGCGAGGAAGCGACCCTGAAGCGCCTCAGAAAGAAAGGCGCCTCGATCGCCCTTGAAGCCGCCAATCCGGAATTCGAGACCCGGATCTATGGCGCTGACCGGGTGTCGGTGCAAGGCAAGCTCGTAGGGCTTATGCGCAAATATTAGCCGACGCGGAAACGCGTCGTCCCATTCGGGTCGGCGACGCGACCATAGCGGCGGATCGACCGCCCAGCGCGGCGGCGAGCGCCGATACCGACATCCCTCGCGATCCCCCTCGCGATCTCCTCCGCGATCAACGTCGCGCCCATGGCCTGCCTGCGCGCGCGTCGTCGGCGTAGCGGACCTCCAATCGACCATCCTTATACAGATAGATAGCCGCCGGCCCGCGCCGGAAGACGCCGCCGCGATGAACCAGCGGCGCCGCGCACGCCGCGGCGCGATGACGCTCCACCGGATAGACGGCGATCACCAAGTCGGCCCGGGCGCAGTCCGTCGCCAACCCCATGGGATCGACGGAGACGG
>CAYWWL010000331.1:0-2801 GCA_964461925.1 uncultured Caulobacterales bacterium
AGCTTGGAGGCTGTTCAGTTCTGGCTGCACAGTTACTGTGGGCTCAGGATTGAACATCAAGAACGCCGCCACCGACATGATCTGGCCTGCCTGGCAATAACCGCATTGGACCACTTGGTGCTCGATCCAGGCTTCCTGCACCGCGTGGAGCGCGTCGTCCTGGCTAAGCCCCTCGATGGTGGTGATGTCGCGACCTTCCGCTTGCCCGGCGGTGATCGAACAGGAGCGAACGGCGAGGCCGTCAATATGGACCGTACAGGAACCGCATTGGGCGATGCCGCAGCCATATTTCGGCCCTTTGATTTTCAGTTCGTCCCGCAACACCCACAGCAGCGGCATGTCGGATTCGACGTCCGCCTCATGGGTTTCGCCATTCACCGTGAATTGCATGTCTGTCCCCGTCTTGAGCGCGCCGCAGAGCGGCGACCGTGCGGCATTTGACGCCCTTTTGCCGGCGCGGGTCAATCGTCCATGCCAGGCGGCAGGCGCGTATTGACGGGTTGACGTCAGGCGCTTCATATTATATAGTTAGTTATTTAACTAAGTAAATTGGAGATGAGAGAATCGCAATGACGGCGTCGCGCAGGTGGCTTTTAAAGACGGGCGGCGCAGCCGCCGTTATCGGCGGTCTTGGCGTGGTCGGCTACGCTCACGGTCCTGGGATGAAAAGCGCCCGCGAACCATGGCGGGTGGCCGGAACGAGTTTCGGCGATCCGCGCCTTGATGCGCTCGCTTATGGCATTCTCGCGCCGAACCCCCATAACCGACAGCCTTGGACCTTTGAACTCGTTGCGACCGATCGCATCGACGTGCGCTGCGATCTCGACAGGCGGCTGCCTCATACCGATCCGTTCGATCGCCAAATCACCATCGGCTTTGGGTGCATGTTGGAATTGGTGCGCCAAGCGGCGGCGGAGAAGGGCTGGCGGGCCGAGATCGTCGCGTTTCCCGACGGCGCGCCGCAGCCGCGTCTCGATGGACGGCGCGTCGCGACGGTGACATTCGCGCAGGACGCCTCGGTCGCCAAAGATCCCTTGTTCGCCCATGTCGTGGCGCGTCGTTCGCTGAAGGAGCCCTATGATCCAGCGCGACCGGTCACGCGCGACACGCTCAGCCACGTCATCGACGCCGCCCAAGGCGGGCTCGACTATGGCGGGTCGGTTGAAAGGCCAACGATCGAGACAATGATGGACATCGCCGATCGCGCCTTCTTGATTGAGTATGAAACCGCGCGGACGCGGCGCGAAAGCATCGCCTTGATGCGGATCGGCAATCGCGCCGTCGCCGCTCAACCCGACGGCATCGATCTCGGCGGCGTTCCCATCGGGCTGTTGCGCATGACGGGGATCATGTCGCCTGAAGCGCTCGATACGCCCGGTACGACGAGCTATGAAACGGGCAAAACCATGTACCGCGACGGCATTCGATCGTCGCAGGGTTTCATTTGGATCAAAGCGACGGAGAATACGCGCGCCTCGCAGATCGCCGCGGGACGTGATTGGGTGCGGATGAACCTCGCCGCCCAAAAACTTGACCTCGGGGTTCATCCCTTAAGTCAGTGTTTGCAGGAATTTCCCGAAATGAACGGTCCTTACGCTGACGCGCAGCGGGCGCTTGACGTTTCTGCGAACGGCGTCATCCATATGCTAGGTCGCGTCGGCTACGCTCAGTTCACCGCCCCGTCGCCGCGGTGGCCGTTAATGTCGAAAGTGGTGACGATGAATGAATGACGATTCCGCGACCGATCCCGCCTTGCTCGCATTTCAGGTGTTTAACGAGATTGGGATCATCAATCAGTTGACCTCAGCGGAGTTTCAGCGCGCGCTCGGCGCGGAATTAGGGCAGTCGGAATTCATGGTGTTGAACCGCTGCGTTCGTGTCGGCGACGGCGTTACCCCGAGCCGACTTGCGCGCATCTTTCAAATCACGCGGCCGTCCATGACCGCGATCCTCGCCAAACTGGAAGCGAAGGGATTCGTCGACGTCACGCCAAGCGAGGAAGATCGGCGCCAAAAGATCGTCAAGATAACGCCGGCGGGTCGGCGCGCCCGGGAAAAAGGCGTCGCCGCGATTGCCCCGGTGATCCAGGAAACCATCGAGGACTTCGGGTTCGAGCGCTTGAAGGCGTTGCTGCCCGGCTTGGTGGCCCTGCGGGAATATGCGGACGCGCGCCGCAATGAGCGTGACGGATTGGACTAGATGACGCCTGTCCCGGCGCAGAACAAGGAGCGGCATATGATGACGGATTATGAACTCGCCAATCAGATGACGGACGTTATGGGGCTCTTCCTCGATAGCCTGGCTGTGTTCGCAACGATCATATTCGCCTACGTCACCGGGGCGTTTTACTATCTACACAGGGCGCCGACGGCGACGAAGCTGGCTTCGTTCCTGTTTTTCTTCTTCGTCATGCTGGTTTGGTTCGCCATTTCATTCGGTTCGTTCTTGCATTTCATGGCGCTTGTGGAGGAGGTGGGCCTGCGCGCCGTCGCCGCTGACGCTTCTTCCTTTATTCAGTCAGCGAACCATGACCGTTCTCGGCAATTGCCGATCCTTGGCCTATGGACGTTCGCGCCGGCGTTCGTCGGCATGGTGGCGGTTTGTTTTTGGATGACGTTTTGTTGGACGCCGGAGCGCGAGGCGACGGGCAGGTAGGGCCATATATTGGCGACGGCGCTTGCTATTTTGGCGCGAATTGCAGGAGAGACTATTGTAGTCCAGGACGGAACCATGAAACATGGGGACAGGCGTCTTTCTTCATCGCGGCATTGGAGCCGTCCCAGGTTTCCTGGTTCCGTCCT
>CAYWWL010000332.1:0-2800 GCA_964461925.1 uncultured Caulobacterales bacterium
CTCGACGACCCCCTCAAACTCAAGCAGTTCTTCTTTAGCCATTAGCACCCCAAAAGGCGCCGCCCCGCGCAAATCCTGCGTCACGGCGGCAAACGTAAATTTTCGGCGAAAATGGTCGCAACCGCGGCCAAAATCAAGGGGCCAACATCAAGCTGCTTGAAAGACTTGCGGAAATCTCTCGCGCAGACGCGCCTCCAAATCCTTCCGAACCTCGCGATAAGCCTCGAGGATCTGCTCCCGAGAACCGTAGGTTTGCGACGGGTTTGGTGTCGGCCAGAACTCAACCTGCAACGGCGGCGCAATCTGTTCGGCGGATTTCGCCGCTTCTGGGGTCAAAGCGATGACCAGGTCGAACGCCATCGGCCCAAGATCGGCGATTTCCTTTGGTGCGCCAAGGTTCAGCTCAATGCCGATCTCCGCCAAAATCGACGGCAGAAACGGGTCCGGGGCGCCCTCATAAACCCCAGCGGAATCAACGCTCAACGTGTCCCCCGCAGCGGATTTCAACATTGCAGCCGCCATCGGCGACCGCACCGAATTCTGATTGCACAAAAATAATACCGATCGCGCCAAATGCCGTTCCCCCTACCGCATATGGAAGCTGCAGATCAGCGTGAACAATCGCCGCGCTGTGTTTAGGTCGAGATTGATCTTGTCCTTGAGACGCTCCATCAGGATCTCGGAGCCTTCATTGTGCATCGACCGACGGGCCATATCGACAGTTTCAATCTGCGACGGCGCAGCATTGCGAATGGCGTCGAAATAGCTCTCGCACAACATGAAATAGTCTTTGATGATCTTTCGAAATGGCGTCATCGACAGGTGAACCTGGCCGATGGGCTCGCCTCCGGCTTGCCTGACGTCAAATATCAGCCGCCGCTCGGCGTAGGACAAAAACAGCTCATAGGGGCCTTCCGGGGCGCCGATTGGCTCGAAAAAATTCGATTCCTTGAGGTCGAAAATCGCCACGCGGCGCTCGTGCTCAACATCCGCCGAAGCCGGCGCAAGAGAGCGCTCGTCGAGATGAATCTCGACGATTGTGCATTTTGACGTGTCCATCTCGTCCGACACAGTCGCTCAAGCCTTTCCGCACGCGTGTCCCATGAACCACGCCGCTTTTCGGTAGGCGGCGCACGACGCTAGGCGGACCACGTTTGCCGGCGTTGCGCAAGTCCTGTCGTCTGCGAATCGCGTCAGATTTCCGCCTCATCTCAGTAGCCGTGGGCGCCGCCGTGTATCGTCAACTTCTTCCAAGTCTCGCTTTGATTCTCAATATCGCGCCGAGCTACGCCGCCGAGCCGGCGCCGGGCATCGCCCGTGATCTTATCGATTCCGCAGCGGAGAGCGGCGACGCCATCGCGGTGATGATCGTAACCGATGCGGTCAAGGACGTACTGCCGACATTCGCCGACGCGATCGACGCCTATGCGACCCAGACCCTTGCGCGCATTGGCGGCGACGCCATGGCCTCGGCGGCGACGCCGGACGCGCCTGGAACGGTCGCCGCCTCAGCGGCCGCCTCGTCCGCCGCGGCTGCGCCAGCGGCGACGCCAGAGGAAAAGCCCACCGGCGTTTTCGCTCTCGCACCGTGGGACGGAAAAATATCCGCAGGCGCATCATTCGCTTCGGGCAACTCGGAGAACACCGCCATCGGCTTCGCCCTGGACGCCAGTCGAACGGCGGGCGATCTGACCCACAAAGTCACCGCCTATTTCGATATCGGCGAGGCCGGCGCCGACGGCGCGCCGCGAACGCTGAACCAAAAACGCTGGGGCGCGGCCTATAAGCTCGATCTCAAGCTTAACGAACGCGTCTACGGATTTTGGCGCATCGCTTACGACGAAGACCAATTTTCCGGCTTCGACTATCGCCTCTTCACCGGCGCCGGCGCAGGTTACTTCGTCGCCAAATCCGATCCTTTAACGGTCAAGTTCGAAGCCGGCCCGGGCTTTCGGTATTCGCCGATCGACGACACCCGTGAAGTCGAAGAAGAAATCGCTATCTACGCCGCCACCGACATCGATTGGGTGATCCGCGAAGGCCTGAAACTAAGCCAAGACGCCGGCATGACTTGGACGAATCCAACGACCACGTTCGAATCCACCACGGCGCTCGACTACGCCCTGTTCAAAGGCCTCACCACGGGCGTGTCGTTCTATTATCGCTATGAAACCGCGCCGCCGGCCGGTCGTCTGAACAGCGACTCGGTGTTCCGCGCGACGCTCGGGGTCGATTTCTAATCAGCGTCATCGAGACGACAGCGAAGGGATCGCGCGTGTCCCGCCAACCCTTCCGCATCGGCGATCGTCGCCGCCTTGGGCGCGATTTTGGCGAACGCGGCGCGGTCCGCGCCGACGATTGTCGTACGCTTCATGAAATTTAGAACCGACAAGCCCGACGCATAACGCGCCGCGCCGGAAGTGGGCAGGACATGATTTGGTCCAGCGAGATAATCGCCGAGGGCCTCTGGCGCATAGCGCCCGAGAAACGCCGCGCCGGCGTGACGCACCTGGTCAAGCATCGCCGAAGGCGCGTCGATCGCCAACTCCAAATGCTCCGGGGCGACCGCATCGATCAACGCCGGCGCCGAGCTGAAATCGTCGACCACGATCACGGCCGAATTGTCGCGCCACGCCGCGCCCATGATCGCCGCCCGCGGGCTTTCTGCGATCTGCTTGTCAGCCGCCTCAGCGACGGCCTCTGCGAAAGCGTGATCGTCCGTGATAAGAATGCTTTGCGCGGAAGGGTCGTGCTCCGCCTGGCTGAGCAGATCGGCGGCGATCCAGTCCGGATCGTTCTT
>CAYWWL010000333.1:0-1518 GCA_964461925.1 uncultured Caulobacterales bacterium
CACACGGAACGTGCTGATCGACGACCCGGTGGTGCGCGGCACGCCCCCCCGGAAAATTGTCACGATGATGCGCAACGCCGGCGCAGCGGAGGTGCACCTACGGATCGCTTGCCCGCCGATCCAGCATCCAGATTTTTACGGCATCAATACGCCGTCAACAGATGAATTGATCGGCGCCAACAAATCGATTGAAGAGATGCGCGCAGAATTTGGTGCGGATAGCTTGGCGTTCCTATCTTTGGACGGCCTTTATGTAGCCCTCGGCAAGGGCCCCCGCGATCAATCGGCGCCCGCCTTCACTGATCATTGCTTTACCGGCGATTATCCGACGCCGCTCACCGACCGCGATGAACAGCGCCGCAGCGCCATAATCACGCAATTGTCGTTTTTGGCGGAGTCCAGTTAGCCCTCCCCGCGACCATTCGCTTAGCGCGCAGCTGTCGCCGACGCTATGCGCGCCGTCGCGCGCTTGCTAATGCTAGGCGTCCGAACGAGTTGCGAGCCGATCCATGACGAGTCCGAAAGAGCAAGCCCGAGAAAATTTCAAGCGCGCCCTGCTGCAAGCGACGCGCGCAATCGCCGCTGAGCCGGACGTCGACGTGTCATTTGGCGGCGACCAAGCGGCCGTCACCGGCAAAAGCGCAAAGATCCCGCTTCCAGCCAGGGTTCTCGACCGTGACGCGGCAATGATCGCCCGGGGCGAATCCGACGGTGCCGCTCTGTGGCTCGCCCACCACGACGCCCGCGCCCACGCTGAGGCGATGCCGCGCGGGCCGGAGGCGCAAGCCGTTTTTACCGCCCTTGAGCGCGCCCGCATTGACGCGATCGGCGATCGGGCAATGAAGGGCGTCGGCGACAATTTGGCGGCGTCGTTAGAAAAACGCATGGCCGACAAAGGCCTCGATAAGCTGAACATGGAGGGCGCAGCGCCGCTCGCCGATGTCGCTGCGTTATTGTTACGCCAAAAATTGACTGGGCGCGGGCATCCGCCGTCTGCGCAAGCGATGATGATGAGCAACGCGGCGAGCGTCGAGACTCTAGCTGGCGAAAGTCTCGCCGCCCTCGCAGCGTCCGAGGATCTTGATGATCAGGCGGCGTTCGCCGATCTCGCTCGGCAAGTCATCCGAGATCTAAATCTCGACGATGATGACGGCGCCGAACCTGGGCAAGAGTCCCAAAATGATCAAGAAGACCAAGACGATCCGGACAGCGACGAGAACGAGAACGACGAAGAAGGCGTCGCCGACCTGCCCGATGACCAAACGTCCGACAACGCGGAATCTCAGGAGGGCGAGCAAGACGCGTCCGAGCAAGACTTCGAGGAAATGGAGGACGATTCCGACGGTGCGACCGAGAACGCGAAGATCTCTTCGCTGCGCACGTCCTTCGACGGCGACCCAAGCGCCGCATACGCAGTCTATACCACTGAATTCGACGAAATAGCCGAGGCGGAATCCCTTTGTGACGCGGAGGAACTTGCGCGTCTGCGCCGTTCGCTCGATCGTCAATTAGAAAATT
>CAYWWL010000333.1:1537-2791 GCA_964461925.1 uncultured Caulobacterales bacterium
CATAGCGTCGTCGCCCGTCTCGCCAACAAGCTTCAGCGCAAACTTTTGGCGCAGCAGAACCGTAGCTGGCAATTCGATCTCGACGAAGGCGTGCTTGATGCTGCGCGGCTGGCGCGCGTGATCGTCGATCCGATGCAGCCGCTCTCGTTCAAGCGCGAAAAAGAGCAAGACTTTCGGGATACAGTGGTGACGTTGTTAATCGACAATTCAGGCTCGATGCGCGGACGACCAATATCCATCGCCGCGGTTTGCGCCGATATCCTCGCCCGCACGCTTGAACGGTGCAGCGTCAAAGTCGAAATCCTCGGCTTCACGACCCGCGCCTGGAAGGGCGGTCGCGCCCGGGAGAAATGGGTCGCCGACGGACGCCCGGCCAATCCCGGACGTCTCAATGATTTACGCCATGTTATCTATAAGCCGGCGGACGCGCCGTGGCGACGCTCGCGCACTGCACTTGGCCTGATGATGAAAGAAGGCCTGCTGAAAGAGAATATTGACGGCGAAGCGCTGCTTTGGGCTCACAATCGGCTTCTGGGGCGTCCCGAGGCGCGCAGGATAATGATGGTGATTTCCGACGGCGCGCCTGTGGACGACACGACCTCGTCAGCGAATGGCGGCGCTTATTTGGAACGCCATTTGCGCGACGTGATCGCACATATCGAAAGCCGCTCGCCAGTCGAACTCCTCGCTATCGGCATTGGACATGACGTGACGCGGTATTATCGACGGGCGTTAACCATTTTCGACGTCGAACAGCTTGGCGGCGCCATGGTCGATAAACTGGCGGAGCTGTTCGACGAGGACCTGCAGCGGCACGCCCCGGGACGCAGTCGGCCAGCAGCTGAGTAGCGACCCACGGCGAAACACCGCCACCTGGTGCACTTTTTGCGTGCAAACCCTTGAAAGTCGACACACAGGCTCAAAAGGGAACACGCAAATGCTCAAATCCGCGCTCCGCTTGCTCGCAGATTTCGGTCGCCGCACCGACGGCAACTTCGCGATGATGTTCGGATTGATGATTGTCCCGATCTTCCTGTCGGCCGGGGTGGCGATCGACATCGCAGGCTCGAACAATGCCCGCGCAAGCATCAATCAAGCAGCCGACGCCGCCGCCCTTCGACCGCATGTACTGGGACGGGGAGGAGTTCGGCGGCCTGCCTCCGAAGGGCATCGACCCGCGCTACGACTGGGACGCCAAGCCGAAGTTCGACGACCTCGACCAGTTCCGCGCGCTCTACGACGGCGAGGTCAGCT
>CAYWWL010000334.1:0-2787 GCA_964461925.1 uncultured Caulobacterales bacterium
ATGCTCATCGGTGCGATGGTCAAGAACCTGCCGGGTTTCAACTCTGTCGCCGGGGCGCGCCGCAGGCCGGCGAAACGATCGCGGAATCCCGCATAGTGGACGACGTTCGGCGCGTCGTGGAAAACCCGGCCGAGCCCATGGCCGCAGAAGTCGCGCACAACGGAGAAGCCGTGGCCTTCGGCGAGGCTCTGGATCGCCTTGCCGATGTCGTAGAGCGTCGCGCCAGGCTTCACCGCGTTGATGCCCGCCATCATCGCCTCATAGGTGGCGTCGACCAGCCGGCGCGCTTTCACCTTCGGCTCGCCGGCGAAGAACATGCGGCTGGTGTCGCCGTGCCATCCGTCGACGATCACCGTGACGTCGATATTGAGGATGTCGCCGTTCTTCAGCAATTTCTCGCTCGGGATGCCGTGGCAGATCACATGATTGAGGGAGATGCAGCTGGCGTGGCGATAGCCGCGATAGCCGATGGTCGCCGATAGGGCGCCGTGGTCGAACACGAAGTCGCGAATCAAATCGTCGAGGGCGGCGGTGGAGACCCCAGGCTTCACTTCGCCGGCGATCATGTCGAGGCAACTCGCGGCGAGGCGTCCAGCGGCGCGCATCCCAGCGAAATCTTCCGGCGGGTGCAATTTGATGTCATTGCTGCGCATCGGCGCGTCGAGGGCGTCAGCGGGCGCGTATTGCATCATTCTGCGTCACTTTCCTGAGTCTTCTTGATCGTTTTCTTATTCTTGTCTTTTGCGTCGCGGTTGCCTCGCCTCCCGGGCGATGGTCCGGAGCGCGTCGCTGTCTCTCGGCTTACGCCCCAGCGGGCGCGATGTCGACCGGCAATGGCTTACGAAGCCGCACTTCGCTGGTGGTAATGTCACAATCATAGCACAGGACTTCAACCCCTGTCGCCACCGCCTCGGCGAGGGCTGCGGCGTAGGCCGGATCAAGGTCGGCGGCGGGCTGGAAGCGCGAACAATCTCCGCGCTGAACAATGAACAGCATCACCGCTCTGGCGCCGCTTGACGCCATCGCGCCCAATTCGCGCAAATGCTTGGCCCCCCGCGCGGTCACGCAATCGGGAAACTCCGCTAAGCCTTTCGCGCGGGACAGGTGCACGTTCTTAATCTCGACATAGCAGGGCGCGGCCCGACGCCCGCCGCTGAGCAAAAGATCGATGCGGCTGTTCTCGCCGTATTTCACTTCGCGCCTGACCTCGTCATAGCCGGTCAATTCCGGGATCCAGCCGCCGTTGACCGCCTCTTCGGCGATCTTGTTCGGATTGAGCGTATTGATCGCCACATAGACGCCGTCCACGTCCACCAGCTCCAGGGTATAGGGCAGTTTGCGGGTCTTTGACGGGCTCTTGGCGACGTAGGCGCGCGCGCCTTCCGGGGCGACGCCCATCATCGAGCCCGGATTAGGGCAATGGGCGGTGATCTCTTCGCCGTTGTCGAGGGTGAGGTCGGCGAGAAAGCGCTTATAGCGGCGATGCAGGATCGCCGGCTCGAGGGGAGAGGGAAAATGCATCGCCGGGTTGTGCCGCGCCACGCCATGGCGGTCAATCCCGCCGCTTGCGCCGCGCCTGGCCCGGCGTCTGCGCGAAGCGCTTTGCAATTGGCGAGGCGCAGGCCATAGAAGGCGCAACGCCTTCGCCATGCCGCGAGACGCCCCGCCACGCCCAGGAGAGACACGCCATGACCGAAAAAACCGCCGCCATCCTCGCCATCGGCGACGAGCTTCTGTCCGGCCGCACCCGGGACGCCAATATCCATTATCTCGGCTCCTGGCTCGGCGAGCGCGCCGTCGCCTTGAAAGAAGCGCGGATCGTCGCCGACGAGATCGGCGCCATCGCCAAAGCGCTTAATCATCTTCGTGCGGAGTATGATTACGTCTTCACCTCCGGCGGCATCGGTCCGACTCACGACGACATCACCGCCGACGGCGTCGCCGCGGCGTTCGGCGTCGACGTGGTCGAGAACCCCGAAGCCTTGGCGCTGATTCAGAAATGGTACGACAAGCTCGGCCAAGAGGTGACCCCTGCGCGCCGCCGCATGGCCCGCATGCCGCAAGGCGCCACGATGATCTTCAATCCGGTCACCGGCGCCCCCGGGGTGCGCGTTGAGAACGTGTTCGTCATGGCTGGCGTGCCGCGGATCTTCCAAGGCATGCTCGGCGGCGTCGAAGCTGAGCTGGAGCGCGGCGTGCAGATCTATTCTTTGGCGGTGACCGCCGACAATTTGCCGGAATCCGTGCTCGCCGATCAACTGCGCGAGATCCAAGCGGCGTTGAAAAACGTCTCAATCGGCTCGTATCCGATCGACGGCGACGTCAAGGGCGTCACCGTGATCGCGCGCTCTGAATCCGAAGCCACGGCCCAAGCGGCGATCGTCTCGGTCTCCGCTGCGATCCGCGCCCTCGGCGTCGAACCGAAGGAAGGCGATCACGCCGACGCCCGCCGCGATGCAGCATCCGCCGACGAGGCGTGAGCGTCGCGCGATCGGCCTTGCCCGCTTGCGTCGCCATGGGCTAGGGAACGCCCATGCTCAGCGTTCTTGATATCTTTAAAATCGGCGTCTGCCCGTCAAGCTCCCATACGGTCGGACCGATGCGGGCCGCGCGGCGGTTTTTGACCGACGCCGGCGACGCCGTCGCCCGTGCGCGCCGGGTCCATGTGGAGCTATACGGCTCGCTCGCCTTGACCGGTATCGGTCACGGCACGGACAAAGCGACGATCCTCGGCCTTCTCGGCTTTGAGCCGGAGACCATCGACCCGGACGCCGGCGACGCCGCGGT
>CAYWWL010000335.1:0-2778 GCA_964461925.1 uncultured Caulobacterales bacterium
ATCTTGGGCTTGAGACCGCCGGCGTCGACGTCGATCGCCGGGGCGTCGTCGCGAATGACGGTCTCGTCTCAGGCAATAAGCGGATCTTCGTCGCTGGCGACGTCGCCGGCGGCCAGCAATTCACCCACGTGGCGGGCGACCACGCCTCGACCCTGGTGCGGCGGATCCTGTTCAAGACGCCGGCGCGCAAGAATGACGCGCTTGCGCCCCACGCCACTTATTGCGATCCGGAACTCGCCAGCGTAGGGCTCACCGAAGCGGCGGCGAAGGAAGCTGGCTTTAAGCCAGTGGTGTCGCGCTGGACGTTCGAAGAGAACGATCGCGCCAAAGCGGAACGCGACATGACTGGCTTCATCAAAGTGACGACCAAGCCGAACGGCGAGATTCTCGGCGCCGTTATCGTCGGCAAAGGGGCCGGCGACCAGATCGCGCTCTGGGCGCACGCCATCGCCAACAAACAAAAGATCGTATCCTTCACCAAGATGATCGCGCCGTACCCGACCCGCAGCGAAGTCTCGAAACGGGTCGCCGGCGCGTTTTACACGCCGACCTTATTCTCAGCCCGGACGAAAATGCTCGTCCGACTATTGTCGCTGTTCGACTGATCGGAGCCGCGGCGCGCGGACGCTATGAAAGATCTCCTTGCGAAATATCGGCGCTCTTTGTCGCTTAAGGTCCTGGCGCTGGTCATCGCCTGCATTCTCGTGGCGGAAACGGTCGTGCTGATCCCATCGATCGCCTATCACCGGGTCACTTACTTGAAGGATCGCATCGAGGCCGCCTATCTCGTCAGCCTAGCGCTGGAGTCCCAGGCCGGCGAAATGATCGACTTGGAGGACGCGCGCGAGTTGTTCGACACCGCCGCCATCGAAGGGGTCAGCGTGATGTCCGACGGCGCCCAGGTGCTCATAATGGCGCCGGACCTCGACCCAAGCGCCCAGTCGATCGTGCATTTCGTCGACATCGGCGATTCCTGGCGCTGGTCCGCGGCGACGTTCTTCGCGCCCTGGCAGACGCTGTTTTCGTCCGGCGACGATTTGGTGAAAGTCTCCGGCGCGGCCGCCTTCGGCGACGGCGAGATGGTTGAAATTCTGCTGTCCCAAGAAGCCTTGCGCCGTGACCTCTTCGTCTACACCTGCAACATCTTCATCCTGTCGATCCTGATTTCGAGCCTCACCGCCTTGTTCGTCTATATGCGTCTTACACGGACGATTGTGACGCCGGTTCAGCGCTTGAGCCAAAACATGCGCGCCTTCGAGGCCAATCCGGAGGACCGGGCCGCAGTTTTGTCGCCCAGCGACCGCGCCGACGAGATCGGCGTCGCCGAACGCAGCCTCGCCGCCCTTGAGACTCGCACCCAGAGATTGCTGGCCGAACGCCAACGCCTCGCCGCGCTCGGCGAAGGGATTTCGAAAATCAGCCACGATCTACGCAACATTTTGGCCTCGGCGCAGTTGATGTCGGATCGGCTGGCGAAGAGCGACGACCCGCGGGTGCGTAAACTCAGCCCACGACTGATCGGCGCCCTCGACCGCGCCATCGCGTTGAGCCGCGATACGTTGAGCTACGCCCGGATGGAGCCGGCCAGCCTAAAAATAGGCCCGGTGAACATCGCCGCCTTGATCGACGACGTTTTCGACGACAGCGCCCATATGGACGTTGATTTCGAACGCCGCGGCGGCGACGACATCAAAATCGAGGCCGATTCGACGCAGCTCTATCGCGCGATCTTCAATATCGTCAAAAACGCCGTGGAAGCGCTGACCGTCGGCGCAACGCAGCAGACTGGCGACGGGCAGACTGGCGACGGGAATACGCCGCGCGCGCGGGTCGGGGTCGCTGTCCGGGCGGCCAACGACGACGTGATCATCTTGATTGAGGACAACGGCGCCGGTATTCCTGAAGCCGCCCAGGCGGTCTTGTTCGAACCCTTCAAAGGCTCGCAGAAAGCTGGCGGCTCCGGCCTCGGCGTCGCCATCGCCCATGAGATCGCCAAGGCCCATGGCGGCGCGCTGCGTCTAGCCTCCTCGTCGGACGCTGGCACGGTGTTCGAAATGACCTTGCCCCGGGTCCAAAAAGCACGTCGGCCGACTCTATAACGGGCGGGCGCAGTCGCACTGGCGGACATTGTCGTAGCGGCGGACATTGCCGCAGCGCCATACCGACGATATAGGCCGAATTCGGAATGGTCGCGGCGCAAAGGAGATGCATTTGACCGATACGGCGCATACGGCCGGACCTGGCCCCCGCAATCATATTGCCGACGTTCCTGGCTTGGCGGTCGGGCACGCCCATGACGCCGCCGTGCGGACAGGCGTCACGGCGCTGATCCCCACGACGCCTTGCGTCGTCGCCGGCGACGTGCGCGGCGGCGGTCCGGGCACAAGGGAAACTGACCTCCTCGATCCATCCACCCTCGTCGACGTCGCCGACGCCGTGGTCCTATCCGGCGGATCCTCCTACGGCCTCGCCGCAGCGGACGGCGTCGCCGCCGCCCTTGGCGCAGACGGGCGCGGTTTTCAATTGATCGCCGTGGAAGGCGTGCCGCCCTCGCCGATCGTGCCGGCGGCGATTCTCTATGAGCTCGCCAATGGCGGCGACAAAGCTTGGGGCGCAACGCCGCCATACGCCGCCCTCGGACGCGCGGCCTACGCCGACGCCAAGAAAAACGGCGCGACCGCTCGCCAGACCGCGCTGGGCGCCGTCGGCGCCGGCTTTGGCGCCATGGCGGGGGCGGAGCAAGGCGGCCTCGGCTCGGCGTCCTATGTCAGCCATGAC
>CAYWWL010000336.1:0-1950 GCA_964461925.1 uncultured Caulobacterales bacterium
GTTGGAGAAGTTCGGCATGATCGCGGCGGCGAACGGCGGCGGCGTGATCGGATCCATCTCGCCTTCGACCACCAGGGTTCTGGTGTCGATCATCACCGGCTCGTAATCGGCGCGGTCGCGCGGGGCCATGCCGTACTCGCGGCATAAGGCGACCATGCGGTCGGCCATGTCCGGATCGCCGCCCATCAGCGACAAGACCGGATGCGCCGCCGCGTCGCGCTCGAAGGATTCGCGATAGGTGGTGACCCAGCCGTCATTGCAGGCGATGGCGTTGTACATGCCTTGGCTGATGCCGCCGAAGGCGCCGGCGCCGCCGGGAATGGTGAGCGCTTTGAAGCGGTCATAGTCGCCGCTCTCGACGATGTTCGCCATCGCGTCGATCAGGGCCGGCAGGCTGGCG
This sequence comes from uncultured Caulobacterales bacterium, assembly GCA_964461925.1. Taxonomy (GTDB): domain Bacteria; phylum Pseudomonadota; class Alphaproteobacteria; order Caulobacterales; family Parvularculaceae; genus MED-G105. The sequence goes on from CAYWWL010000336.1 coordinate 401, forward strand.
TAATTGTCTTGCTCATAGAACTGAACGAACGGCAGGCCGCCGATAATGTCGTGGAAGAACCAGGCCTTGCCTTCCGGGAACAGCTCCGGGTCCACCGCCTCGACTTCGATCGGGGTCTCTTTCACCGCCAGCATCGAGGCCTTGAGGCGGTCGATGAAGTCGGGGAACGCGGCGGCGCAGGTTTCGTTGGCGTCGCACGCGGCTTTCAGCAGATCGAGGTCGCGCTGGTAATACCGGGCGATGCCCTGGAAATTGATGTCCGGATCAATCGGCACGATGGCGTCGATCACCGCGGCGCGAATGCCTTCCGGGTCTTCTTTCAAATAGGCCTGGCCGAGCACCGAGCCATAGGAGATGCCCCACATGTTCCATTGCTCGAAGCCGAGCGCCTTGCGCAGGGCTTTGACGTCGCGGGCGTTCTCGATCGTGTTGTAGCCGGACAGATCGACGCCGGCGTCAAGCGCCCGGGCGAAGCAGGCTTCGGTGCGGTCAAGGCCGGCTTGCTGCGACTCGGCGTAGGACGGCGTGTTGCTCGAGGCCGGGTCGACATTGCCGTAAAGCGGGCAGAAGTCGTCGGAGAAGCGAATGCCGCGTTGTTCGAGAATATACAGGTCGCGGTGGATGCGCACGCCATGGTTCTCGAACCGGGCGACATAGGCTTGCGCGGGGGCGCCGGGACCGCCGGTGAGATACACGATCGGATCGTCGCGCCGGCTCCATTCGCCTTTTTCTTCAGCATCCCAATCATCGGGCTCGCGAGCGGCGAGCTTGACCACGTTCAGCTTTAAGGTGCGCGAGCCCATCTTCTCGCGGTTCTCCGGCACGGACAGGCGGAAGCAGGAGGCGTGCTCCGGGTCGTAGGCCACCTGGCCCTTGAACGGGCAGACCATCGGCTCGATGGCGTAGCTGTCATGGGCGAAATAATCGGTCTCGTCGTGGGCGGCGCTGAGCGCCATGGCGGCGCTTTGCGGATTGTCCCCGGCGTCCGCCTCGGCGACCGCGGCGTCTTGCGCCTGCGCCGTCATCATTGCGAAACCGCTGAAAATAGCCGCACACGCCCCGAAGGCGGTCTTTCTCACCGTCATGCCAAACCCCTATCCATGCCCCGCGCTTGAGCCATTGTGGCCTCAAGCGATTTTCCCCAACCGTATCATTTCATCTGCGACATTGTAACCGGCGCAAGCCTGGGAAAAGCCCAAAATATGCCCCTCAGACCCGATCATTTTTCGCCGAAGCGCACGGCATTGGCGCTTTGTTGCAGAGGCGAAATCGCTTTCCAATAATCTTAACACTTGCTGGAAAGTTTTATTGCAACCTATAGTTGTTTTTCCGACTGCAGTTAAAGAGAGTCCCGATGAGGCGAATGCTGCCTCTTGCAGGCGTTGCAAAGCGCCCCGGGCCGCGCCGATCAATCCTTGCTCGGCGAGTGCCTGGATCTGCTCACCCGGCCGAAGTCGTAGGCTGATCTGGGGCCGTGCTGGGGCCGGGCGAGTGCCGATCGACGGCCGGCATCGCGCTCGGCGTCGCCACCGGCGCGCGTGCAAAAAAGA
>CAYWWL010000336.1:1960-2754 GCA_964461925.1 uncultured Caulobacterales bacterium
CCCGAGGGAGCCGTTTCAACGCAACTAAATTACGCAACTAAAATCGGTTGGGCGATTACATCATGCCGCCCATGCCGCCCATGCCGCCCATGTCAGGCATTGCAGGGGCGCCGCCGCCGTCTTTCTTCGGCGCTTCAGCGACCATGGCTTCGGTGGTGATCAGAAGACCAGCGACCGATGCGGCGTCTTGCAACGCGGTGCGGACGACTTTCGCCGGGTCGATGATGCCGGTGGCGATCATGTCGACGTATTCTTCCGTTTGCGCATTATAGCCGAACTTGACGTCTTCTTGCTCAAGCAGCTTGCCGACCACGATCGAGCCTTCGCCGCCTGCGTTGGAGACGATTTGACGGATCGGGGCTTCGAGCGACTTGCGCACGATTTGCACGCCGGCGTTTTGGTCGGCGTTTTCGCCTTCCAGGCCTGCAAGGGCTTTCGTCGCGTACAGGAGCGCGGTGCCGCCGCCGGAGACGATGCCTTCTTCAACCGCAGCGCGGGTCGCGTTGAGCGCGTCGTCGACGCGGTCTTTGCGTTCCTTCACTTCGATTTCCGTCGCGCCGCCGACTTTGATCACCGCCACGCCGCCAGCGAGTTTCGCCAGGCGCTCTTGCAGTTTTTCGCGGTCGTAATCGGAGGTGGTGTCTTCGATTTGCTTGCGGATTTGCGAGGTGCGTGCGTCGATGTCGGCTTTGTCGCCGGAACCGTCGACCACCGTCGTGTCGTCTTTGTTGATCGTCACTTTTTTCGACGTGCCGAGCATGTCGAGGGTGACGTTCTCAAGCTTGATGCCGAGG
>CAYWWL010000337.1:0-2752 GCA_964461925.1 uncultured Caulobacterales bacterium
GACCCCGGAGATCCGTGCACCAGCACGACCAACGCGTCTTTCCCTCGATCGATGTAGGCGTAGTGCATTTTTCGCTCACCCACTACTGAAGTGGCAAACTGTGGTTGGACGGTGGCCTCCTCAAACTCCTTGAGGGCAGCCTCATCCGAGAGGTTAAATCCGCAGGAGAATGCACCCAATGTGAAACACCAATAGATCCATCGCATACGCCATCTGAAACGGCATTATCTAGTAGATGGTTTGTAACCGACAAACAATTGGGGGCAGATACGCGTAATTTCGCTACATGAGGTATGGTGGACTACTTTTCGGATGGATTATGGCAACGGCGGCATTCGCTCAGGAGGAGCTGGATCTTGAGGACCTACAGCTCGGCGAAGCCCTGTACCAGCCGACCGCCGAAGCCGACGCCGCCGCTGACGCGGCCGCCGCCGGCGCCGCGGACGCCGACGCGGAAGACGTGGTCGACGCCGACTTCGAAGAAGTCGACGGCGAGAAAAAAGACTAACGGTCTTCGGGCGGCGCCCGCTCCCAGCTCTGGGCGGCCACTCCCGTTAAGGGACGCGGCCGCCCCTTGCATGGCCCGAGCGGCGAGCATTAAGGACGGGCGCGGATCGTATGGCGCAGGACTTCTATTCTGTATTGGGCGTAGATCGCGGCGCGGACGCCGCGGCGCTGAAATCGGCGTTTCGCAAGGCGGCGATGCAGCATCACCCCGATCGCAATCCCGGCGATTCCAGCGCCGAGCAAAAGTTCAAGGAAATCAACGAGGCCTATGAGGTCTTGTCGGATCCGCAAAAACGCGCCGCTTATGACCGCTTCGGCCATGACGCGTTTAAGAACGGCGCCGGCCAAGGCGGGCCTGGCGGGTTCGGCGGCGGCGCGGGCGCCGGCGCGTTCTCCGACGTGTTCGAAGACATCTTCAACGAATTCATGGGCGGCGGCCGCGGTCGCGGCCCGGGTCGCGGCGCCGACCTAAAATACGCGCTGGAGATCGATCTCAGCGAATCCTTCAACGGCAAGAAGGCGACGATCAAAATGCCGGGGTCGGTGTCGTGCGAGACCTGCGAGGGTTCGGGCGCGAAACCGGGTTCCGGTCCGACCACGTGCCAGACCTGTCGCGGCGCCGGCCGAGTGCGGTTTCAACAGGGCTTCTTCACCATGGAGCGGACCTGTCCGGATTGCGGCGGCTCGGGACGCGTAATTCAAGATCCGTGCACGGATTGTGGCGGCTCCGGCCGCGTGCAGCGCGAACGCACCTTGGCGGTGGACATCCCCGCTGGGATCGAAAACGGCACCAGGATCCGTCTCGCCGGCGAGGGCGAAGCCGGTCCGCGCGGCGGGCCCGAAGGCGATCTCTATATTTTCGTCCAAGTCAAGGAGCACGACATCTTCGAGCGCGACGGCCAGGACCTTTATTGCGCCGTGCCGATCCCCATGACCACGGCGGCCTTGGGCGGCGATTTCGAAGCGCCGACCATCGACGGCGGCCGGGTGAAGATCAAAGTCCCTGAAGGCGGCCAGTCAGGGCGCCGCTTCCGGGTCAAGGGCAAAGGCATGACCCGGCTCAATCAAAAAGGCCGGGGCGACATGTTCGTCGAGATCGGCGTCGAAACGCCGGTAGGCATGAACGCGCGGCAGAAAGATCTGTTGCGGGAATTCTGCGCCGCTGGCGGCGACGAGGCCTGCCCGGAGTCGAAAGGCTTCTTCGCCAAGGCGAAGGATTTTTGGGAAAACGTCACCGAGTCGAAAGACGCTTAGGGCTCCCCGAAGCCAGCGCGCCCTGTCATTCAAAGGAACGGCTAGAACGCCGCGCGCGGCGCGTATTCGGCGATGATCTTCTGCGCGCTCAAGGCCGTGGACGCCTCAGGCGCGTCGTCGTCGACAAACACCACGACCACGTCCTTTCTGGGCCGGTCGAGGCCGAGATAGGATAGGTTCCATGCGGAGGAAAGGTCCGGCGCGCCTTGGTCCGCGGTCTCCCAGGCGTCGAGGTCGAACAAGAGAAATTTCGAATAGCCGTTCTGCACGGTGAGCTCCGCCGCGCGCAAGAGGATCGACACCGAGACCTTGCGGTCGGAATTGAACTGGCGGGCGTTGGCGGAGATGCGATAGGCCGCGCCGGTGGCCAGGCTTTCGCTGATCACCCCGGCGATGCGCAAATCATAGCGCGTGGTCAGCCCGGCCATGCCGGCGCGAAAGACCTCGCGCTCGGGCGCGGCTTGCTCATGGGGCGCCGTCGGCGTCGTTCCCGCGGACGCGGTCCCGGCCGCGAGGCTGACCGCCGCGAATACGAGATATGGCAATAAATGCTTCATCTGCAAAAATAATACGCCAAGTAATACCCCCGCGATCATTCTAAATGACGGGCGGCCCTGAGTCCAATACGCGATAATAGCCGCGCCGTTCAGCCCTTCTGCGCTTGCACGATCGCCTTATCCAGGGCCTGCAGAAACGTCGACCGGTCTTTTTTGGAGAAGGGCGGCGGGCCGCCGATTTGCTCGCCGCCGGCGCGCAGGTCGGCCATGATCGCCCGGGTGGCGATGGCCGCGCCAATGCCGTCGCCGGTGAATGGGGTCCCGTTTGGCGCAATCGCCTGGGCCCCGGCCTTCAACGCCCTGTCGGCCAAGAGAATGTCGGCGGTGATCACCACGCTGGCGGGGTTCGCCCGATCGGCGATCCAATCGTCGGCGGCGTCGAAACCGTCGCTGACGACGACCCGCTCGACCAAGGGATGGTCGGGCACGCGCAT
>CAYWWL010000338.1:0-2751 GCA_964461925.1 uncultured Caulobacterales bacterium
ACTAATCGACGACCCACAGCCTCAAGCAGGCCTGAAGGCGTTGTTGACCGAGCTTGGAGTCGCACCGACGGATGTCGGCGCATGGCCGGTCGTCGGCGACAGCGACGCCGCGCCATCGCGACGACGCCTGTTGTCTTTGGCGCTGCGCCCGGCCCCGGCGACGGACGACTGGCGCGAACTCGCCAATGACCTCGCCGCGGACGATCCCGATCTCGCTGACGCCACTCAAGATTTTCAACTTGTGGAAGCGGATACGGAATCTGCTGAGGCGGCGGCGATCGCAATAGCGTTTCGGCGGACCTTGGAGACGCCGGACGCAAGCGCAATGCTGGTGACGCCAAATCGCAACCTAGCCAGACGCGTGTCGATCGCCTTGCGACGTTGGCGGATCAATGTCGACGATAGCGGCGGCGCGCCGTTTTTGTCGTCGCGTCACGGGAGTTACTTACATCTTGTCGCCGATTGGTTGACCAAGCCGGCTGACCCGGTGGCGTTTCTCGCGTTGTTGGATCATCCGTTCGCCCTTGCAGGGCTTGCGCCGCCAATGCGCGATGAAGTGCATTCGGCGTTTGATCGCGCGCTGCGCGGGCCAGCGCCGGTCGATGGCGCCGATGGGCTCTTCACGGCGCTCGCCGACAAGCTGTCGAAAAATAAACCGGATTCGCCGATCCGCATCGCCGGCAAAGCGGCGCTGGAGCGGTTTCAGTCAATCGTCCGGTCCTGGCCAGCGGCTGGCGCAACCCGGACGCTTCTCGCCGCCCATATTGACGCTGCGGAGACCCTCGCCAATGTCGACGACGATGCTGACCTATGGGCGGGCGGCGAAGGCGAAGTCGCCGCAGGTCTATTAGCAGACTTGCGCGTCGCGCTAGAAGACGCAGCGTTAGACACGTTGTCGATGGAAACGCGCGACTACCTAGCGATCTTCGTCGGTCTCGTGTCGGGATTGAACGTTCGTCCGAAAGCGTCATCACACCCACGCCTAAAAATCCTCGGCCCGCTCGAAGCGCGACTTCAGCATGCCGACTTGATCGTGCTTGGCGGCCTGAATGAAGGCGTTTGGCCAGCCGACGCGGGCGCCGATCCGTTTTTGTCCCGGGCGATGCGCGAGCGCCTCGGTCTGCCCTCGCCGGAACGCCGGCTGGGCCTCGCAGCGCATGATTTTTCGCAACTCGCGGCGACGCGAAACGTCTTGCTGACGCGTTCGAAACTATCGGGGGACTCGCCGTCCAATCCTTCGCGGTGGCTTATCCGTTTAAAGAACATTTTAGCGAAAGAAACCACCGAGAAGGCCGCGCCGCCGCTCGCCCGGATTGACGTGACCAAGAATTACGACGATTGGGCGCGCAGCCTGGACGCCGCCGGACCGCCCCGCCCTATCGACCGTCCCCAGCCGACGCCGCCCGTAGCGGCTCGTCCGCGAAGACTAAGCGTCACGCGAATCGAAAAATGGCTGCGCGATCCCTACGCCATTTACGCGCGCGATATTCTTCGACTGAGAAAATTGGATTCGCCCGGGGAGCGCTTTGGCATGCGCCACCTCGGCAGTCTCATGCACGCCGTGTTCGAGGCGGCGGCCGCAAGCGATCATTCGCCGACGCATGATTCCCTCTTGTCGCTGTTCGAAAACCGGCGCGATGAATTTGGCTGCGACCGCGCATCGGAAAGCTTGTGGCGATCGATGATCGATCAAGCGCTCGAATGGTATCTGCGCTTTGACGCAGAACAAAGAAAGCTTGGGGTCGTCGCCGACGTCGAAGTGGAGGGCGCCGCCATCTTGCCCGACGTCGCGCCGCCATTCGAATTGTTCGGCCTAGCGGACAGGATCGATCGACGGGCCAATGGCGCGCTCGCCTTGATCGACTACAAATCCTCGCTGCGCGGATCGGATAAGCAAGCCAAACACTTCAATCCGCAATTGCAGCTGCTTGGCTTCATCGCAGAAGCGGGCGGCTTTACGAATATCGGCCCGGCGACGGTCGACGGCTACCACTATGTTCGCTTTTTTGGCCTCGACCGCGACGAGACAAAGAACCGCCAGGGCAAGACCGGCGAAGACGCAGCGATCGCCATAAAAGACGCCGTCGCGCGTCTTAGCGAGCTTGTCGTTCAGTTCGACGACGTCACAAGGCCCTATCTTCCGCAGCCCCACCCCGAATACACCGACGATTTCGGCGAGTATGACCAATTGTCGAGGCGTCGCGAATGGGGCGCTATCGGCGACGACGGCGAAGGGGGCGGCGAATGACGAATGCAGCCTACGAAAGAACAGTCGAGAATCAGCGCCGCGCCGCCGATCCAAGACAATCCGTGTTCGTTGGCGCGAACGCCGGATCGGGCAAGACGCGCGTCTTGACCGATCGCGTGGCGCGGCTGCTTCTCGCCGGGGCCCGACCCGACGGCATTCTTTGCATCACTTTCACCAAAGCGGCGGCGGCGGAAATGTCCGAACGCCTCTTCGACAAACTGGGAGAATGGGCGCTCGCTTCCGACGCCGCATTGGTGGAGGAATTATCGGCCTTGAACCCGAGTTCACAGACAATTCTTGATGCGGATTTTTTATCTCGAGCGCGACGCTTGTTCGCGCAAGCGTTGGAAACGCCTGGCGGGCTCAAAATTCAAACAATCCATGCATTCTGCGAACGCGTGTTGCGCCGCTTTCCGCTGGAAGCCGGCATAACCCCTGGGTTCACCGTGATTGAAGACGGTCGAGACGCCGAACTCAAACGACGCGCCGTTCATGAACTGGCG
>CAYWWL010000339.1:0-2747 GCA_964461925.1 uncultured Caulobacterales bacterium
TATCGATTGAAGTCTCCGAAGAGGCGTTGCGCCGCTATGGCTTGACCTTCGACAATGTCGCCCAGGCGATTCGCGGCTCCTCGTTGAACCTCGCCGGCGGCCAGGTGCGCACCGCCACCGGCAATTTGCAGATCGCCGCGCGCGCCCTCGCCGACACTGAAGAAGAATTCGAACGCATCGTCGTGCGCCAAACCGCGGACGGCGCTGTCGTGCGCGTCAGCGACGTCGCCACGGTGATCGATGGTTTTGAAGATCGGCAACAGATCCGCCGCGTGAACGGCAAGCCGGCGATCTCGATCGGCATTTTCGCGCCGGAGAAATCAAACGTCACCGAGCTATCGGCGGCGATCAACAAATACGTCCAGGAGAAGAATGAAGAACTGGGCGGCAGAGCCGAGATCTTCATCTGGTTCGACGCCGCTGAGCCGTTCAACGGCCAGCTCGGCCTAGTCGCGTCGAACGCCTTGATCGGCCTGATCCTGGTCTTGATCATCCTGATGCTGTTCCTACGTCCGGCCGTGGCCTTCTGGGTGTCGATCGGCATCGCGATTTCGTTCATGGGCGCTTTCATCTTCATGCCGATGACCGGCGTGACCCTGAACTTCCTGTCGATCTTCGGCTTCTTGTTGGTGATCGGCGTTGTCGTCGACGACGCGATTATCGTCGGCGAGAGCATCCACAATCGCGTCGAGCTCGGCGAAGAAGGCGTCGAGGGGTCGATCATCGGCACCCAGCTGGTGATCAAGCCGGTGTTCTTCGCAGTGTTGACGACGATGATCGCGTTTTCGCCATGGCTGTTCATCGGCGGCGGCGCGGCGCAGTTCACCCGGCAAATCAGCCTGACGATCATCTACGCGCTGACGTTCTCTTTGGTCGAAGCGTTCTTGATCTTGCCGGCGCACTTGTCGCACATGAAGACCCAGAACAAGGACGGTCTTTACTATCGGCTGCAGAGCGGCTTCGCCGAAGGCATCCTGACGGTCGCGGACGTATTCTATCGCCCGATCATCAAGCTCGCATTGGCCTTGCGGTATATCACCGTGGTCGCCTTTATCGGCGCGTTCATGGTCGCCGTGGCCCTGCTCGCCCAAGGCTGGATCTCGTTCCAATTTAACCCTGAAATCCAAGGCTCGTTCGTGCAAGTCAACGTGCGCCTGCCGGAAGGCTCGGCGTTCACTCGGACGAAAGAAATCTTCGACGACGTCGACCGTGCGGCCACCTCGCTGCAGGATCGGCTCGGCGACGCGAAGAATGGCGAGAAATTCGTCAGGGCGATCTATATCGCCGCCGACGAAGGCGAAGTCACCTCCTACATTACGATCACCGAAGCGAAAAACCGCGACATGTCGACGGAAGAGTTCGCCAACATGATGCGCGACGAACTCGGCGAACTGCCGGACGCTGAGGAAATCAATGTCGGATACACCCAGAACCAAGACGGTCCTGACCTCTCCTTCGGCATCGAGGCGGACGATCTCGACGAATTGCGCTTGGCCACCATCGATCTGCAGAACTATCTGCGGACCCTGCCCGGCGTTTTCGACGTCAGAAACTCGCTGCAGTCGGCGACGCCGGAACTGCAATTGGTGTTAAAGCCCGGCGCGGAACGGTTTGGATTGACCCTGGCCGAGGTGTCGCGCCAGGTGCGCCAAGCGTTTTATGGCGAAGAAGTTCAGCGCCTGCCGCGCGAAGGCCAGGACGTGCGCGTGATGGTGCGTTATCCGAAGGAAGCGCGCGAGAACTTGGCGACGATCGAGACCATGCGGGTGCGGACCGCCGACGGGCGCGAAGTGCCGCTGACCGCCGTCGCCGACGCGCAGTACGCCCCAAGCTATAAGCGGATCGACCGGCGCGACCGGCAACGCTCGGCGCGGGTCACCGCGGAGCTGCGCGAGGGCACCGACCGGGCGGCGATCATGAAGATCTACCGCGAAGAGTTCGTGCCGGAATGGCGTCAACGCCATCCCGACGCCTCCCTCGCCCAGCGCGGCGAAGCGGAAGATCAAGCCGAATTCTTGAGCGAGTTCCTGGCGCTCTATATGGTCGCGCTGTTCGCCATGTATATGTTGCTGGCGATCGCCTTCGGCTCCTATTGGCAGCCGGTGCTGATCATGACCGCGATCCCGTTCGGTTATATGGGCGCGGTGTTCGGTCACTTGATCTTCAATCTCGACTTCACCCTGTTCTCGTTCTTCGGCGTCGGCGCGGCCGCCGGCGTGGTCATCAACGACAACCTGGTGTTGATCGACTATGTGAACCGTCTGCGCAAGGAAGGCGCCGGCGCCCTGGAAGCCCTGGTGAAAGCCGGCGTCGGCCGGTTCCGGCCGATCATGCTGACCTCCTTCACCACCTTTATCGGGCTCCTACCGATCATGTTCGAAAACTCGACGGACGCGCAGTTCCTCAAGCCGACCATCGTCGCCTTGGCCTTCGGCGTGTTCTTCGCCACGTTCGTGACCTTGATCTTCGTTCCCGCCATGTACGCGGTGGGCGCGGACATCGGTCGCTTCTTCAAATGGGCCTGGACAGGCGAGAAACAGCCCCGCTTCGGCGAAGGCGATTCGCTGCAGCACGACTTCGACAGCCCTTCGGCCGGCGATCAGGAGCAAAAATCGCCGCCATTCCTGCGCCCAGCGGAGTAATGGCGAGAAAATTAGGAAAGCTTGCGCATTTCCTAACAACTAATCGGTTTGTTTACTATTTGTTAGGAATCAGACGTGATAGTGGCGGTGTCTTGCAAAAGACAC
>CAYWWL010000340.1:0-2743 GCA_964461925.1 uncultured Caulobacterales bacterium
ATTTGTTTTTCGACCAATGGCGTTTTGACATAACCCGGACAGATGGCGTTGCAGGTGACGCCGAATTCAGCCGCTTCCAAGGCGACGGTTTTGGTCAAGCCGACCATGCCATGTTTTGCAGCGACATAGGCCGACTTAAACGGCGAAGCGACGAGGCCGTGGGCCGATGCGACGTTGATGATGCGGCCGAAACCACGCGCCTTCATCCCCGGCAAGGCGGCCTTGATCGTATGGAAGGCCGAGGAAAGATTGATCGCCAAAATTGCGTCCCATTTGGCTTCGGGAAACTCTTCGATCGGCGACACGAATTGAATGCCGGCGTTGTTCACCAGAACGTCGACTTGGCCGAAGGCGGCATCGGCGTCGTCCATCAATCCCTTGATGTCCGCCGGCTTGGTCATATCCGCGCCATTATAGCGCACCGTCACGCCATGGCGTTTTTCGAGCCCGGCTCTGGTCGCTTCGATTTCGTCCGCGTCGCCAAACCCGTTCAGCATGACGTTCATGCCAGCGCCGGCGAAGCTTTCTGCGATTCCAAGGCCGATTCCGCTGGTGGACCCGGTGATAACGGCGTTGAGGGGCTTGCTCATGACGATTCCTTTGCGTGGTGACGTGGCTTTTCGCGGGCGCAACATATTGTCTCCCCAGCGGGCATGCAAATCGAAATCCCTGGCCGCAGGGATTGGCGCGCCCCATTCGGTCGGATACTTTGGCGAAATCAAAAAGGGAGAAGTGCGCGATGATTAGGATTGACGGAACGACTGGCGCGTTACGCTTAGCGGTAGGCGCGTGCGCCGTCGCAGCGATCGCGGGATACGCCGCGCCCGCCGCGGCCCAATCCTCGATCAGCACGTTTGGCACGACGGATGCGCGGGAATGCTTCAGCCGTGCGCTCGATAATATTTCGACCACGGTCTCGTATTGCGACGAGGCTTTGCGCGACGGCAATCTGACCGTGCGCGACGCACGCGCGACCCGCGTCAATCGCGGCATCATCCTCACCCGCGCGGAACGCTATGACGACGCCTTGGCGGACTTCAACGCCGTCCTTGAAGACGACTCGGCGTCGGCGGAGGCGCTGCTTAATCGCGGAAACGTTTATGTACGGACGAGCCGCTTCAGCGAAGCGCTTGACGATTATCGCGCGTCGCTCGACGCGGGGCTGCGCAAGGCTCATCTGGCTTGGTACAATATCGGCCTAGCGCACGAAGGGCTGAAGCAAAAGGACGAGGCCTTGGCGGCGTACCGCGCGTCCCTCGACCTCGCGCCTGACTTCGCGCTCGCGCGCCGCAAAGTCGACGCCCTAAGCCGGAGCGGGCAAGAAGCCGGAGAATAATGGCCGCTTAGTCCGCGAAGCACTCAGCGAGAAAATCTTCCAGAGCGCCCCAAGACCGGGCCGCCGCGGTTTCATTGTAGACCGTGCCGAAGGCTGGGTCATTGGCGTTCGGATTGGTGAAAGCGTGCATGGTCCCACCATAGGCGTGGATCTGCCAGTCGGCGTTGGCCTTGGTCATTTCATGGGCGAAGGCGACCATGTCGTCGGGTTTCGCCATCGGGTCGTCAAAACCGTGGAACGCGATCACTTTGGCGTCGATGCTGGGATTGTCGATATTGTCAGGCGCGGCGAACAGGCCGTGGAATGAGGCGACGCCTTTGACGTCCATGCCGGCGCGGGCCATGTCGAGAACGCAGAGCCCGCCGAAGCAAAAACCGATCGCCGCGACTTGCGCTGGATCCACTTCCGGGCGCTCTTTGACGACGTTGAGAATATTGTTCAGCCGCGCCTGCAAGCCTGCGCGATCGGACGCGAGCGGGTTCATCAGCGCTTGGCATTCCTCCGTGGTCGTCCCAAATTTGCCCTTGCCATAGAGATCGTGGGCGAAGCCGACATAGCCGAGGGCCGCTAATTTTTGCGCCATGCCGATTTCGACGTCGGTGCGGCCCGCCCAGGCGTGACTGACGAGCACCGCCGGCGTCGGCGTCGTCAGCCCGCTATCCATGCACAGCGCGCCCTCAAAGGTTTCGCCGTTGAATTCGTACTCCACCAATGTCGTCTCGACTGCCATTGTGAGCTCCTTGGTATGGTCTAGTCTTCGAAAGCGCCGATCCGGCTGATCTTCAACGTATTGGTTTTGCCGGGACGGCCGAACGGATAGCCGGAAAGAATGATGATGCGTTCGCCGGTTTTCCCGCCGTGCTCTTGGGCGAGGGCGTCGGCTTTTTCGATCATTTCATGGAAATGCGAGATATCCTCGGTGATCACTGGCGTCACGCCCCAATGCAGCGCCAATTGCCGCGCGACTTCGGCGCTTGGCGTCGCGCTTAAAATCGCGCAATGGGGCCGGTCGCGGGACAAACGGCGCGCCGTCGATCCGGTGCGCGTGTAAGCGACGGCGAGGCGGCAATCGAGCACTTCAGCGATGCGTCGCGCTGACAGCGTGATCGCGTCGGCGGTGGTGTGATCGCCGTCTTCTTCATTGAGGTCGTCGAAGGCTTGGCAATCGGCTTCCTTCTCCGTCGCCTCGATGATCCGGTCCATGATCGCCACGGCGGTGGGCGGATGGCGACCGACGGCGGTCTCCGCAGACAGCATCACCGCGTCTGCGCCTTGATAGACGGCGGTGGAGACGTCGGAGGCTTCGGCGCGAGTCGGCGCGATCGATTCCACCATCGACTCCAACATGTGGGTGGCGACGATCACTGGCTTGCCGGCGAGGCGGCAGGCTTTGACCAGACGGCGTTG
>CAYWWL010000341.1:0-2731 GCA_964461925.1 uncultured Caulobacterales bacterium
TCGCGCCCATCCACACGATCGGCCGGCCCGACGGACCCGGCGTCACCAATCCCTGGATCGCGCGCCACATCTTTCCCGGCGGCTATATCCCCGCCTTATCGGAAATCGTTCCGGCGATCGAGCGCGCCGGTCTCTTCATAACAGACCTCGAAGTCTGGCGCCTGCACTACGCCGAAACGCTGAAAGAATGGCGGCGGCGCTTTCTCGACAACGCAGCCGACGTGAAACGCATGTATGATGCGCGGTTCGTCCGCATGTGGGAATTCTATCTCGTTTCCAGCGAGCTTTCCTTCCGCCACGGCGCGCATGTCGTCTTTCAATTGCAGCTCGCCAAACGTCAGGACGCCGTACCGGCCACCCGCGGCTACCTCCTTGAAGAATCACCGCCCCCCTCTTTCCAGGCGGAAAAACCCCGCGTCGTCGCCTAGCGCGTAAAAAGGAAGTTTAATGACAAAAAACAAAAACCGAAAGGAGCCGTCGACCGGACACGACGCCTACAAGCAGACTCTACGTGACTTGCAGATCGAGCTTGTGAAAGTGCAGCGTCATCTGATCGCTCATGACCACCGCGTTCTGATTATCTTCGAAGGCCGCGACGCCGCCGGCAAAGACGGCGTCATCAAGCGCATCGTCGAACATTTGAGCCCGCGCGAAACGCGGGTCGTCGCGCTCGGCAAGCCGTCCGATCATGATCGGCGATCATGGTACTTTCAGCGCTTCACGCCGCATTTGCCGGCGAATCAGGAGCTCGCTCTCTTTAACCGCTCCTGGTACAATCGCGCGGGCGTCGAGCGCGTTATGGGTTTTTGTTCGGATGACGACTTGGAGGCGTTCATGATCGATGTCGCGCCGTTCGAAAAAATGCTGATTAACTCCGGCGCGCAGATACTCAAATACTATCTCGACATCGATCGTAAGGAGCAGAAGCGCCGGCTCGAAGACCGGCGCGTCAACCCCCTGAAACAATGGAAGATCAGCCCGATCGACGAAGTCGCCGTCGAAAAATGGAATGACTACACCGAGGCCCGCAACGATATGCTCGCCCGCACCAGCTTCGACGAGGCCCCCTGGCGCGTCGTGCGGACCAACAACAAAAGGGCGGCGCGCCTCAATGTCATTCGACACATTTTATCAAAGCTCGATTGTCCGGATAAGGACGTTCATATGGCGCGTCCGGATGAAGAGATCGTCTTCACCTATTCGGAAGACCGTCTGAGGGACCTCGCCGCCTAACGCCGTCGCGCCGCACGATCATCTTGGGACCAAGTCGCCCACGGCGCCATCACAGCCAATTGAGGACGTTTTCGTATGAAACAAGCGATGCAACCGGACGAGGCGGCCGCGCTCATCCCCGACGGCGCCGTCCTTCTGATCGGCGGCTTTATGGGCGTCGGCTCCCCGCACCGCCTGATCAACGCATTGGTCGAACGGGGCGCAAAAGACCTCACGATCGTCAGCAACGACACCGCGACCCCTGAAAAGGGCGTCGGCAAGCTGGTCGCCGCCGGCGCCGCGCGAAAGGTCGTCACTTCGCATATCGGCCTCAATCCAATCACCCAAAAAAAGATGTTTGACGGCGCGCTTGACGTGGAGCTTGTTCCGCAAGGAACGCTTGTCGAACGCATCCGCGCCGGCGGCGTCGGGCTCGGCGGCGTACTGACCAAAACCGGGCTCGGCACGCTTGCGGCCGACGACAAGCCCACTGTCGACATCGACGGCGCAACCTGGCTGCTCGAAAAGCCGATCCGCGGCGATTTCGCGCTGATCGCCGCGCATCAGGCGGATTATGTCGGTAATCTCGAATATTCCCTGACCGCCCACAATTTCAACCCAGTGATGGCGATGGCGGCCGACATCGTCATCGCGGAACCTCAAAACATCGTCCCCTTGGGCGTGATCTCTCCTGATTGCGTCAAGACGCCGGGCGTTCTCGTCGATCATCTTCTGGCGAGGGCCGCCTGATGGATGCAAAACAGATCATCGCCCGGCGTGTCGCCGCCGAAGTCAAACCGGAGACCCTCGTCAATCTCGGCATCGGTCTGCCGAGCATGGTCGCGAATTATCTGCCCGAGAAAGCCCAGGTCTTTTTCCAGGCGGAAAACGGCGTTGTCGGGCTCGGCGCCCGCCCGCCGGAGGGTATGGAAGACCCAAACCTCACCGACGCCGGCGGCGGTTTCGTGACCGCCGTTCCAGGCGCGGCGTCCATCGACAGCGCCATGAGTTTCGGGCTCATCCGCGGCGGCCATCTCGACATGACGGTGCTTGGCGGCCTTCAGGTCGATGCAAAAGGCCGGCTCGCCAATTGGATTATTCCCGGCAAGATGGCGCCCGGCATGGGCGGCGCCATGGATCTGGTCACAGGGGCGAGGCGCGTCATCGTCGCGATGCTCCACACGCAAAAAGGAACGCCTAAAATTGTGCCCGAATGCACGCTGCCGGTCACGGCGCTGCGCCGGGTCGATCTGATCGTCACCGAACTGGCTGTTATCGAGCCGACCGACGCTGGGCTAGTGGTGCGCGAGCGCGGACCAGACATTAAACTCGAAGACATCATAAACGCCACGGCGGCGCCGCTGATCGCCGAGCAAGAACCTCCTGAAATGCGCCTCCTGATCTAGGCCTGCGCACCGAGCGGAGCGTTCAAGTCAGTCTCGAAGTCTCGAACGGCGGCGCCGGCGTTGAAGCTGGCGTCTGCAACGCTATCAATAGGTAAAGACCATGAAACACAAAC
>CAYWWL010000342.1:0-2719 GCA_964461925.1 uncultured Caulobacterales bacterium
CTCGAAAATTGACTTATATAAGGTTGAAATCGAGGGGTAAATCACTCTATGCAAAAAATGTACGGGATGAAAGATTTGTGTGAGATTTTTTTTGGGATTTAAAGATTTATTTTGGCATCGAAAGATTTTTATGGATTGAATGACTTTTTTTGGCTTGAAAGATTTTTTGGGGGTTTTATGAAATCGTGAATTTTTCTATTGGGCAATTTCGCCCTGGGGTCGGGGCGCTCGCCGCGGCGCCGCGAAGACCTTGAAGACGATCTCCAGTTTTAGACCGGGCCCCGCTTCGGCGGCGGCGGCCATGTCGGCGGCGCGCGCGTCGGACAAGGTCAAAGAGCCGCCATGGGCCCGGGCGATGGCCGAGACCAGGCTGAGGCCGAGACCGCTGCCCAGGGTGGTGCGGCTTGAATCAAGTCGAACGAAGCGCTTGACCACGCTCTCGCGATCGGCTTCGGGAATGCCCGGCCCGTCGTCGGCGACGGCGAGCGCCACCGCGTGATCGGATTTTTTCATTACACTGATAGTGATCAGTCGCCCGCCCTCAGCGTATTTCAGGGCGTTGTCGAGCATATTGGCGAGGGCCTGGCTGATCAGTTCGCGCGAGCCGCGCACCGGCGGCGACGGCGCCAGATCGACGATCAGGTCGAAGCCGGCGTCCTGGGCCGCGGGCTCGTAAAGCTCCGCCATCTCTTCGGCGATTGCGGCGAGGTCCACCGCCTCCATCGCCCCGGCGCCCTCGCCGGATTCGATCCGCGCGATCGACAACAGCGCGTTGAAGGTGGCGATCATCCGCTCCGCGTCCTCCAAGGTGGCGCGCGGGGCCGCGTCTTGTTCATCCGCCCCCGCCTTGATCGCGTCGTTCAACCGGGCGCGGATCCGGGTCAAGGGCGAGCGCAGGTCGTGGGCGATATTGTCGGACACTTCGCGCATGCCGCTCATCAGCCGTTCGATCTGATCCAGCATGGCGTTGAGGTTCATGGACAAATGGTCGATCTCGTCGTCGGCGCCGGTGAGCGTGATCCGGCGCGAGAGATCGCCGCCGCGGATCGCCAGCGCCGTGCGATTGACCGCGTCGACCCGGCGCAGCAGCGAGCGCGAGAACACGATCCCGATCACCAAGCCGAGCAAGATCGTCGCCGCGCCAATCCGGGTCATCTGCGCTTGCGATCGCTGCCGCAACGCTTCCTGGCCGGATATGTCCCGGGCGACGAACACCAGGAACGAGGTGTCCGCGTCTGGCGCGGTCTTGAACACCCGAATCTTGCCGCGGCCCTTGCGGCTTTCGACGCCGGTCTCGCGCCCCGCCGCGTCGATCGCCGGGCGTTCATAGCTGAAGTCGAAAAACCCTTCGCCTGCGGACAAGGCTTCCGGCGGCAATGCGGTGAGATTGCCGGCCAGCACTGCGCCGGAAGGCGAGCCGATCAGCATATAGACGCCGTCGTCGCGCCAGGCGGAGCGTTCGCGCACCAGTCGGCGCAATGTCCCCGGCCCGTCCGACGCGAACACCGCGGCGAGCACGTCCATGTCCTGATCGATGATTTGGTCGATTTGTCGGGCTACGGCGGAAAACGTGGCGCCGTAGAACAGCGCGCCGAGCGCGCCCACGGCCACCGCGAACACGACCACGTAAATGACCGTGAACCGGAAAGCGGTCGTCCGCACCAGTCGGAACGCCAGCGATGGGTTGCCGCGTGAAGCCACGTATCTCCCTTCCGGCGCCATGCGCGCCGCACCGCATCGGCTTACGGGCAAAGCGCGGCGGCCGCAAGTTCGGCGGTCTGAATTTCAAGCCGGGGTGCTGTCGCGACGTCGCTGGCCGCCGCCGGGCGTCCGCTTAGGGCCGCGCGCCGTCGGTGATGGTGTAGCCGGCGCCGCGCACGGTCTTCAACAAAGGCGCGTCGAAGTCTTTGTCTATCTTCGAGCGCAACCGCGACACGTGCACGTCGATCACGTTCGTCTGGGGATCAAAATGATACTCCCAAACGTTCTCCAACAGCATCGTCCGTGTCACAACTTGGTTTGCGTGACGCATCAAATATTCGAGCAGGCGAAACTCCCGCGGCTGCAAGTCGATCTTCTTGCCGGCGCGCCGGGCGGTGCGGGTGATCACGTCGATCTCCAGATCGCCGACCACATAGCGGGTGGTGACGTTGGCCGGGCTCGCCCGGCGTTTGCCCAAGGCTTCGACCCGGGCGAGCAGCTCAGGGAAGGCGTAGGGCTTGACCAGGTAATCGTCGCCGCCGGCCTTGAAGCCTTTGACGCGATCGTCGACTTCGCCGAGGGCGGAGAGAAACAGGGCCGGGGTTTCGTCGCCATTGGCGCGGCGGTCGTTAAGGACGGAAATGCCGTCGCGTTTCGGCAGCATGCGGTCGATCACGTAGGCGTCATAGTCGCCGGCGCTGGCCATGTTGAGGCCGGCCTCGCCGTCGAGCGCGTGGTCGACCACATGGCCCGCCTCGCGGAGGTTTTTCGACAAATGCGCGGCGGCGTCGCCGTCGTCTTCAATCAGCAAAATACGCATACCTTCACCTGTCTTCCGCGCCGCAATCCCCATCGGGCGCGCATCGACCCCCTACTCGCTCGGCGTCACCATAGCCGCATCCTAAGCCTGGCGGAACCGCGCCGTCGAACCCTATTGAAAACGCGATCCGCGCGCGCCGCGCCACTTAAAGTTCGGTCACCTAGGGGCATGGCGCGCGCGGATCGCGTTTTCAATAGG
>CAYWWL010000343.1:0-2699 GCA_964461925.1 uncultured Caulobacterales bacterium
TAGAACAACGCATAAGGATCGCCTGGATTAAGCCGTGTGCTCTTCCGATCTTAGAACAACGCATAAGGATCGCCTGGATTAAGCCGTTCAATCGTCGCCAAGGCGCCGATAAATTCTGGATCGATTGGAAACGCGCCGTCCGCTTCCCCCGCCGCCCGCGCCATGGCGAAATTCTTCCAATCGGCGACGCCAGCGTCCGGCAAACGCAGCAATTGTCTGAAACTGTCTAATCCTGCGTCTCGGCGCCCGAGCGCCAGCTGTGAGCGCGCCAACATGCGCCATCCGGCTGCGTCGCCCGGGTTCTGTTCAAGCCGCGCGGCGAGCCCTTCCACCATGCCTTCAATCGCCGCTGCGCGATCCTCAGGCGTCATCGCAGCGATCGCCGCAGCCGGATCCGCCGTTTGCGTCGATGCGGCCGGCGTCTGTTCGCGCAGGGCCAGCTCCGGCGCGCCGACGTTCAAATAGATGAACAAGCCTAAGATCGGCGCCGCGCCGATCGCGACGAAGCCGACGAAGCGCGCCAGTTTCCCATCGGACGTTTCCGTCCGCGCCGGGCTCGGGCGATCGGCTAAGGCGGCGCGCTTCGCCTCTAGCCGCGCCTCCTCAGCCGCGTCCACGTCGATCAAGTCGGCGGCTTCGTCCGCGTCGATCGCCGCCAGCCGTTCAGCGAGATCATGGTCCGCATCGGCCTCTAGGCTCGGCGCGCGACCGCGCAATGGAAGCCCCAAAACAGTCACGAAAAGAATGACGAGCATAGTGGCGCAGAGCAGGAAGATAACGCTCATCGGTCGATCATCTCCGCCAACTGCGCCTCTTCTTCTTCACTCAACGGGGCTGGCGCGGCGACGGCGCGCGCCCCGGCGGGGCCCTTGCCGCGCCGAACGAAGAATGCGCCGACGAGCGCCGCAATCGCCAACAACAGCGCCGGCGCGGCCCATAGAAGCGCCGTCGATCCGCTCATCGGCGGTTTCAACAAGACATAAGATCCGTAGCGATCGGCGACATAGGCGAGCACGTCCTCGTCGCTATCGCCCGCGACCAATCGTTCACGGACGACTTTGCGAAGATCGGCGGCGAGCGGCGCGTCGGAATCGTCGATGCTTTGGCTTTGGCAGACGACGCAGCGCAATTCCTTGTTGAGTTCGCGCGCCCGGGCTTCAAGCGCGGGGTCGGCCAAGCGCTCGTCGGGATCGACCGCGCCGACGCTCGCCGACGCAGCGACCCAAGCCGCCAAAACGACGACGATTATCCTAGGGAGCATCCGCGGCAAGGCTCGCATTCCCTTCCTGGGCGTTTTCCAATTCGGCGATCATCGGCGCCAAGACTGTACGCCAGATCTCCGGCGTGATCGGTCCCACATGCTTGTGCCGGACCCGGCCCGCTTTATCGATGACGAACGTCTCCGGCGCTCCGGTTACGCCAAGGTCGATGGCGGCCCGTCCGTCAAGATCGACGCCGACGGCGGCGTAAGGGTCGCCAAAACGGCGCAGCCACGCCGCGCCGGCGTCCGGCGGATCCTTCCAATTCAGGCCGTAAATCGGCGTCGCTTCGCGCGCCGCCAGCTCCATCAGAAACGGGTGTTCGATTTTGCACGCGACGCACCATGACCCAAAGACATTCAGCATGGAGACTTGTCCCTTGAATCGGTCGGACGTCAGGCCGCCGCGCTCGTCGATCCCCGGCAGATCGAGCGCCGGGACGGGTCGGTCGATCAACATCGACGGCACATAGCTCGGATCGCGCCCAAGGCCGAAGGCGAAATAGACCGCCACCAGAACGAACAGCGCCAGGGGCGCGAAAAACACCAGCCGTTTCATTATTCAGCCGCTCCCATGGTCGCGGGTCCGGTCGCCGGTCCGGTCGTCGGCCCCATCGCCGTCTTGGAGGTCGAATTCGCGATTGGCGCCAATCGCCGCCGCGGCAAGCCGGCGATGATCCCGCCGAGCGACATCAAAGCGGCGCCGATCCACATCCAAACCGCCAAAGGCCGGCGCCAGGCGCGCACCACGAAGCCGCGTCCTTCGGCGAACTCGCCAATGGTGACGTAAAGATCGCCCAATAACCCAGTGGCGACGCCCGCTTCGGTGGTCTGCATGCCGCGCGCTGGATAGAATCGCCGTTCCGCCACCAAATCGCCCACCGGCCGGCCGTCGCGCGCGACGTCGAAAAACGCGCTCTGGGCGCGATAGTTCGGACCCGGCGTTTCTCGAACGTCGGACAGCGTCACGGCGTAGCCGCCGACGCTCACCGTCTCGCCAAGATTGACATAGGCGATGGTTTCGCTCTTCCAGACGCCGGCGCCGATGACGCCAATGGCCACGACGGCGAGGCCGAAATGCGCCACGGTCATGCCCACTGCGCTGCGCGGCAATCCAGCGAAGCGCGCCGCCGCCCCCGGTTGACCGAGCTTCACCCGACGGGTCAGATCCGCCACTGCGCCGCCGCCGCACCAGATCGCCAGGCCGACGCCAGCGACCGCGGTCGCCGAGCGCGGCGCAATCAAGAACAGCGCCAAGGCCATGGCCGCTGCCGCCGCCGCCGCCGCCGGCCATTGCGCGCGCACCGCCGCAAGAAACCGTCCGCGTTTCCACGCCATCGCGGCGGCGGGCGACATAAACAAGAGCGACAAGAACACGAACGGCGTGAACGCGAGATTGAAATACGGCGCGCCGACGGACAATTTCTCGCCGCACATGGCC
>CAYWWL010000344.1:0-2698 GCA_964461925.1 uncultured Caulobacterales bacterium
GTTGGTGGCGCAGCCGACGGCGAACGCCGCCATGGTCGCGATTAGGACTAATTTGCGCATCAGATCTCTCCTTGCATTGGCGCCGCGGGAAGCGGCGGTGAATTTTCGTCGCGCCGCCCTTGAACGGCTATGTGGGTTCGGACCGGGCCCGCCCTCGGTTCAACGCCTCGATTCGGGGGACCCCCTCGAATAATGGACAAGAACGCGCCGCGTCAGCCGGCGTTATCGCGCATTTCGGCGCGCCGACGCCATTAAGAACGCGTAACTGGTCCAGATCCGTTGCGATTCTATGACCATTTCATGGCGAATGCGCCATGATTGCGGGAATTGTCGCGAGAATTTTGCTGGAAACGACGGCTTAGCCCTTGGTCTCCAAAGCGTGGAAGGTCTTGCGGCCGAAATTCGATTCCAGCTTTTCGTGCCCTGGCCGCCCGACGGTGCGATAGCCGTAGATCTGCCGCATCCAGCGATGGGCCAAGGGCGGATGGATCGCCGCGGCGGTGTCGCGCACCCCGCCCATGGAGAAGGCGTTGCCCGGCGCTTCCTCGCGCCGCCGCAACAGGGTGCGGAAATTGTCGATCACGAACACGTCGCGCCGGTCCAGCACGATCTCCGTGGTCCGGGCCCGGGCCACCAAATCGATGGCGTTGCGCAAGGCCGCCGCCGCCGCCCAATAGCGCGGCGCGGCGCTCGACCGCGGCCACACTCGGGCCGGGTCATAGGACAGAAGATAGTCGCCCTCGCCTTCGCCGGGGCTCAAGATCGGCGCGCCTTGCGGATCCGGGGTGAAGTCCGGCTTGTCGAAGCGCTCGTGCCGGGCGGTGTGCTTGACGTATTCCGACTGGCACAAAAGCTCCAAAATCTCGTCCGGGCCGACCCGGGCGGTCTCGTAGATCTGCGCTTGCAGATTGGCGGCGAAGTGCTCGCTGCGGCCGAGCAAGACGTCGATCACGTCGCGCACCAAAATCAGATCCAAAGGCGTGCGGCGGAAATTCCCGATCACGCCATAGACGCGATAGGCGCACGCATCCCCGGCCGAGGCGTTCGGCGGGAAACGTAGATCAACCGTGCTCTGATGGAACCGCAGATAGACGTCGCTGAGGTCGACGTCCTGGGTTTCTTGGCCATTGACGTCGAGATAGCGGTCGACCGCCAAAGGCTTGCCGTCTTCGTCCTGATAGCGCAGCCGCGGCTCGGCCCCGAGATAGGCCAGGACGCCGGCGCAGATCGCGTCGCATTTGTCGAGCGTGGACTGATAGTCGTGCAAGTCAGCGCCGGTGAGTTGGTCTTTCATATAGGCCAAGGGCTGGCGATAGAAGGACGGCGTCACCGGCAACAGTCCCTTGATCACCCGATAAGGGGTCTCGCGATCGGTGGCGAGGCTCTCCAAATGCACCCGGTCCTTGCTCGACAAGGTTTGTTTCAGGATTTCGGCCGCCGGCGCCTGCACCCGCTT
The DNA here is from genome assembly GCA_964461925.1 of uncultured Caulobacterales bacterium. Lineage (GTDB taxonomy): Bacteria > Pseudomonadota > Alphaproteobacteria > Caulobacterales > Parvularculaceae > MED-G105. Next base: position 1,457 of record CAYWWL010000344.1, read on the forward strand.
CACCTGACCGGAGATCAACGGCATGGTCGGCCGGGCCTCGTCGGGCTTGTTGCCGGAATGCGGCCTGATCAGGGTACGCATCATAAAATTAAGCACCGACTTGACGCCGCCGCCGAACGCCGTCGCCGCGCCGCCGAGCAATACGACGATGCCGCCCGCCGCCAGCCATTCCGACCCAGCAAGATCGACGCTCGACGCCCACACGCGAGGCAGATCGCCGGAGAAGGCGTAAAGCGCGCCGCAGAGCAGGGCGACGAAGGCGAGGCCGCCGCCAATGATCACGCGAATGAACTCGTTCAGTCGGCGCTCGAAGCGGAGATAGATCTCGGTGTCCAAAGACGCCACTTGCTGCTTGCCGCGATTGACCTTGATCACCGCGGTCTTGGCCGCATCCAAGGGCGCGGCGAACGGCAGGTGCCGCAAGCGGCGGCCGCGCCAATTCCCGTCCGCCCGTCGCAATTCGTCCCGCGCGCGTCGACTGATCATGAAACACCCCCAAACATCACCACTGCGCCGCTATCCCGCAGCGCAATATTCACGGTCATATTAACCATAACAGGCGCTCTTGACGACGAAATTACGCATTCGAAATGAAATTCCCCGGGGGGATGCACGCAGCAGTCGTAAAATTCTTAAGAATTCACCGCTTGGCGCCCTTGACCCCGGGGGTCACGCTGCCTAATTCCCTGTCAGCACTCACCAAGCATGAGTGCTAACACGTTACATTCCGCCGCTGAGATGCGGCGACAACCTGACAATTTATAGAATTGGGAGATCACGACATGGCGTTTCGTCCATTGCATGACCGCGTTCTCGTCCGCCGTATCGAAGAAGACGAGAAAGTGGGCTCCATCATCATTCCCGACAGCGCGAAAGAAAAGCCGCAGCAAGGCGAAGTCATCGCTTGCGGCAACGGCGCGCGCGGCGACGACAATGAAATCGTCCCCCTCGACGTCAAAGCTGGCGACAAAATCCTGTTCGGCAAATGGTCCGGCACGGAAGTGAAGATCGACGGCGAAGACCTGTTGATCATGAAAGAGTCCGACATCCTCGGAATCGTCGACTAAGTCTCGGCAGATACAGCTGACGGATCAAGGATTATTTGGAGAACAAAACAATGGCAGCAAAAGAAGTTAAGTTTGAAGCCGACGCCCGCGAGAAAATGCTCCGCGGCGTCGACATCCTCGCCAACGCCGTGAAAGTGACCCTCGGCCCGAAAGGCCGCAACGTCGTGATCGACAA
>CAYWWL010000345.1:0-2681 GCA_964461925.1 uncultured Caulobacterales bacterium
CATGACCGAAGAGGAAGTCGTGCAAAAAGTCATTCTCGAAGCGCAGCCGACGAAGCAATTCGTCACCACGGAGCAAGTCGGCGCCCTCGCCGTCTTCCTCGCCTCGTCGGCGGCGGCGCAGATCACCGGCAGCGCCCAGCAGATCGACGGCGGCTGGGTGGCGAAGTAAGCGCCGATGACCACGAAGCCCGTCAATTTAGCCCTGCAAGGCGGCGGCGCCCATGGCGCGGTCACCTGGGGCGTGCTCGACCGCCTGCTTGAGGAAGAAGAATTTCATATCGACGCCATTTCCGGGGCGAGCGCCGGGGCGGTGAACGCCGCCGCCCTCGCCTATGGCCTGCATCGCGACGGCCGCAACGGGGCGCGCGAAACCCTCGACGCCCTATGGCGCCGGATCAGCGACGTGGGCGCGATATTCAGCCCGGTGCAGCGTACGCCGTTCGAGAAAATGCTCGGCGAGTTTAATCTCGACGCCTCGATTTCATTTCACATGTTCGAGGCCTTCACCCGAACCCTGTCGCCGTATCAATTTAATCCGTTCAACATCAATCCGCTGCGCGACGTGCTGCAGCAGGTGATCGATTTCGAAAGCCTGCGCCAGTGCACGCGCACCCGACTGTTCTTGTCCGCCACCAACGTCAAGTCCGGCAAAGTGCACGTCTTCAAGACGCAAGACGCCTGCGTCGACGCGGTATGCGCCTCGACCTGCCTGCCGTTTTTGTTCCAAGCCGTGGAGGTGGACGGCGAGCACTATTGGGACGGCGGCTATATGGGCAACCCGGTGCTGTTCCCATTTTTTTATGAAGCGGAGAGTCGCGATATCGTCATCGTGCACGTCAATCCGATCGAGCGCGATGGCGTGCCGATGACCCCGCCGGACATTATGAACCGGGTCAATGAGATCACCTTCAATTCGTCGCTCCTACGCGAGTTGCGCGCGATTAGCTTTGTGCACAAATTATTGGACGACGGCTGGATCAAGGATGAATATCGCGATCAACTGCGAGACATCCGCATTCATTCCGTGCGCAGCGACCTCGCCCTCGTCGACCTTTCGGTCTCGAGCAAGTTCAACACCGACTGGGAGTTCTTGAGCCATTTAAAATCGCGCGGCCGGACGATCGCCGATGAATGGCTCGCGGCGAACGCAGACGCCATCGGCGAGCGTTCGTCGGTGGACCTACGCGCCATGTTCGGCGCCGAGGATTAGTGCAAGGTTTCCCGGTCAAAGTCGTCCGGATTATCGTCCTGTTCCGCCGCGGGGATGGCGTAGCCGCCGTTCAGCCATCGATGTAGATCGAGATCGGCGCAACGGCGCGAACAAAACGGCTTATATTGAACCGCGGCAGGCTCTTCGCACATGGGGCATGCGGCGGTCTTACCCGACCGATCAGCCTTCTTCGACATGGTGTTCGCTCCGTTTCGCATCCTGCGCTTCGTCGATCGCCCACCGCGCGCCATAGCGCTCGTTTAGACGCGTCGTCCATTGCGGCCGCCCGGCGATATAGTGCGCGACCTCGGCGGCGACGCGCAAGCGGATTTTCGCCGACGCCGCCCGGCGCAAGGTCCGTTCAAGACTGGCCAAAGCCCGCTGCGCCGCCCAGCCGATACGCACGCGCCGGCCCGCGCGCATGGCGTCGGCGCCGAACGGTTCGCTCGCCCATTCCAAAAGGGATAGCCGATCGCGACGCCGGGTCACCGCCGTCATTCCAGATCGCGCGACCCCCTCGCAACGGCCGAACGATTTCGCGATTTGGTGCAGGCCCTTACGCGCTTTTTCTGAACTCGGCGGCAGGAAATCGATCGCCACATTGCCGCCAATTCCGCGACGGTCGAGAGCCGTAGCGAGCGCCTTGGCCGCGGCCGTATTGATCTTGTCGTTGCCATGCCGCGCGCCGGCGGCGTCGCCGCCGTCAATGTCGATAAAAGTCCCCGCGGTCACTTCGTCAATATGGATCGATGCGCCACCCGGCAGATCGATCGCCGCCGCCAAGGCGCGCTCGATTTCCGCCTCAAGATCGAGCGTCGCCACCGCCGCTGGATCAAACTCGACTGCGCAGGAAAATCCGCGCCCGTCGCAAAACTGCCGTAGCTGAAGCGCTCCGTCGGCGTTGTCGCAGACAATCGCGTCAAGGCTCGCGCCGTCCACATGGCGAATCCAGTCCCGCAATGGATCAGGCGCGCCGCCGACCCGTCCAGGCCCCGCGGCCGCGGCCAGGCGATCAGCGTCGGACGCATCGTCGATCAAGAGCGCGCGATCGATGCGCAGATCCAATTCCATGCGTTTGCCGGGCAAGGCCGGACGCTGCGCCTGCGCGAGCGCTAACGCGCCCTCCGCCGGCGCCTTGCCGGTGAGACGCAAGAACCCCTCGCCATCGCCGCCGAGGTCGACGAAGGCGCCATTGAGGCCGGCGGCGACCGCGGTCACCCGCACGACGTAAAGATCGCCTTTTCGCGCGGACGACGGCGCGTCGCCGATCGCCGGCGCGAACCAAAGCCCCGTGAGACAATCATCGTTGTACAAAGCAAATAGCGTTTCAGCGACGCCATAGCGCGCGAACAAGCGGCGCCCGCTCATAGGGAATAGCCCGCGCCCCGCAACAAGTTCGCGGTTTCATAAAGCGGCAGGCCGACGACGTTGCTGTAGGACCCGATCATATTGACGATATGGATGGAGAACC
>CAYWWL010000346.1:0-663 GCA_964461925.1 uncultured Caulobacterales bacterium
CCCGCGGCGCGACGATCCTGGATCCGCAAGGCGAAAGCTATCCTTGGGGGAACGATCCTCCGGTGTGCGATCGGGCTGCTAAGGCCGGGGCGGTCTTCTCAAGCTGCGAACCGCAAGGGACCCACGACGTCGGCCAATTCGAGCCAAATGGCTTCGGTCTGTATGATATGAGCGGCAATATCTGGGAATGGGTCGAGGACTGCTATGCGCGCTATGATCCGGCCAAGGCTGACGCCGCCGCGGTCGGCGCAGCGCGCGGCGACTGCGCAGAAGGCGTGCTGCGGAGCGGATCATGGATCGACTCGCGTCAGGATTTGCGCGCCGCTTATCGCCTTAAATATGACCCATCGGCGCAGCTTAACGTGTTTGGCTTCCGTGTCGCGCGAGACCTAGAAGCGCGTTAGCGGCGGGACAGGCCAAATCCGCGGTCGCCTGTTGACCCAGCTCAGAGCGCCTTGGGTTTTGGCGATCGAGCCGGAAGCGGCTATACCCGCACTCTGGACCGGATAACGATGATAAGGGGCACGCGGTTTTTGTCGCGCATCTGGACCGACAATGGCGAAAGAGAGGTATTGACGATGAAGACGCGGTTTTTGATCGCCGGCATGGCGCAGGTCCTTTTACTCGGGTGCGCGGCCGAAGAAACGGCGCATAGCGACGCCA
>CAYWWL010000346.1:695-2677 GCA_964461925.1 uncultured Caulobacterales bacterium
CGCATCGCCTATCGTCGACGAGGTGGATTATCCAACGTCAATTTCGCCGGACCTCGCCGACCGGTTTTCGCAATTGGCGATGGCCTGCGTCCATAAAGAGTTCCCGAACAAAATATCACGCACCACGGACAATGCCGAGGCGATCGGTAGACCGAGAGAGATATTCCCCGCGTTTTACGGCTGTTTCGATTGGCACAGCTCGGTCCATGGCCATTGGCTGCTTGTGCGGTTGCTGCGGGTTTCATCCCCGACGGCGCCATGGCGCGACGCCGCCGTGGCGAAACTGAACCAGAGCTTCACGACTGAAAACCTCGCCGGTGAAGTGGCGAATTTCGCGCGCCCGGCGCGCGGTTCTTGGGAGCGTCCCTACGGACTCGCCTGGTATTTGCAATTGATGAGCGAGTTGCGCGAGTGGGACGACCCGAAAGCGAAGGAATGGCTCGCAACTCTTCAACCTTTGGAGGCCGATATCGTCGCGAGCTTGAAAGAATGGTTGCCGAAGCTCGCCTATCCAATTCGTCTTGGTACGCATAATCAAAGCGCTTTCGCTTTTGGGTTGATGCTCGATTGGGCGCGGGTCGCCGGCGACGCCGAACTTGAGCGGCTCATCGTCGAACGATCAAAAGCCTTTCATATGAACGACGTCGACTGCCCGATGGATTATGAGCCTAGCGGCGAGGACTTTTTGTCGCCCTGTTTGATGGAGGCGGATCTGATGAGACGGATCCTAGGGCCGGAGGACTTCGCGACCTGGCTGTCGGCGTTCTTGCCTGAGATCCCCATAGATGGTTCCGGCGAATGGCTAGAACCTGGCGTCGTAAAGGATGCAAGCGACGGCAAGCTGGTTCATCTTGATGGCGTAAATTCTTCGCGGGCATGGAATCTATACAATATCGCCAGGGCGCTGCCGGCGGGCGACCGCCGTGAAGCGGCGTTGGCCGCAGCGGCTAAAATTCACGCAGATGCAGGCGTCGCCGCCGTCTCCGCGGAGCATTACGCCGGCAGCCATTGGCTGGCGTCGTTCGCCACGTATCTCATGACGGATCGGGGCTGGAGCGAGTAAGCGGCGCATTTCGCGCGAATGCAGCGCCGCCAGAACGAGTAGTGGATTGTCGAACGATGGTCTTACGGAACCGCCTCACCGCGCTCTTCGCTGGGTGCGCCATGACGACGGCGAGCGGCGTCGCGCACGCCCAAGGCACCGGCACGGTGGCGAGCCCGGTCATCAAGCCGGGCGCGACCCTCAGCATCGCCAGCGGTCTCGCTTTCGACGATGGCCAAGAGGGGTTCGCCCAGCGCATCGACTATCGCGTCGCAGTCGCGAAGAATGTCCGGCTTAGCGCTATCGCTTTCGCCAATAATCGCGGCGGCGGTTTTCGCTATCGACGATTGGCGCTCGAAACCATGTTCCAATTTCAATCAAGCGACCGCGGCTGGAACAGCGCGATCCAATTCCGCGGCCGGATTCCCGACGGCAATGACGGCCCAGGGCGTCTTCGCGTGGCATGGCTCAATCGATGGCGACCGACGGACAAAACTGACTTGCGTTTTATCGTTCTCGCGGCGCGCGAATTTGGCGAGGATCGACGCCAAGGGGTCGCCTTGGAGACCCGCGCCGAGGCGACATGGCGCCTCTCGGCGGACGTGCGCGTCGGCGGTCAGATCTTCAATCGCTACAATACTACCGCGGATTTTGGTTCGTTCGACAGCCAACGTCACGCCATTGGCGGCGTCGTCAAAGGACCGCTCACGGAGCGTATTTCGTACCGGATCAACGCCCTCGCCGGCGTCAGCGAAGCCGCGCCTGACGTCGAGCTTCGCGCCAGACTGCGGATGCCGCTATAGCCGCCGCAGTGCGACGCCGCTCCCGCTTGCGAAAGCGATCACGTCAGGCGGGCGGCGACGCATGATCGATCCCCTCGCCTAACCCATCTTCGCGGCGCGAACAGACCGGCCGATCGCGCGATCTATTGCCCTGGTCG
>CAYWWL010000347.1:0-2670 GCA_964461925.1 uncultured Caulobacterales bacterium
CCCGATCCGCTCGAGCGCTCGCAGAGCCCGACGCCCGAAACGGGCGCCGGGCCTCCACAAAACGGTTGGATTGTGCAAACTAAATGTAAAGATTTCGTCGACCTGGCGCGTTATGCGGGTTCTGGAGGAGTTAGGGTATGGTTGGTATGAAAAGATTAACTTTTGCGATCGCCGCCGCGTTCGGTCTCGGCGCCTGTTCCAGCTTGCCGTCCATGGGCGATTTGCGCGGCGGGAGCGGGAACTACGCGGACGGATCTTTGGTGGAAAGTAACCTTTCGGGCTCTGATCGCGCGGCGCTGGCGGCGGCGTTTACAGCGGCCATGGACACCGGCGAAACGCGCAATTGGCGCGGCGGGCGCGCTGTCGGCGTGGTGACCCCGGGGGGCTACGCCCTTGCGAATTTGCAAGCGGACCCGAACGCCCGCATCGGCGCGGCGCGCGGCGACTTTGACCTCGCCCATGTGATGGAGACGGAGATGGGGCTCTATGTTCTCACCCGCAACTCCAACATTCGCACCGGTCCGGGTACGGACAATCCGATCGCGGAGGTCTTGCCGTCAGGCGCCGGCGTGGACGTGGTTGGCCAGGTCACGAGCAATGGCTGGATGCTCGTCGCCGTCGACGATCAAGTGCGCGGCTATATCTCGCCGAAGCTTCTCATCAAAGCGCCGGGTACGGAGCTTGAGCTCGCCGGCGGGCCGCGGCGCCGTCCGATCCTGTGCCGGGAGTTCTCACAACGCATCGTTATCTTCTCTCAGCGCGATGAGTGGACGGGTGCAGCCTGCAATGACGGCGTCGGCTGGCGCCTCGCCCCGCCGGAACCTGAACCGGTTGAAGAAGAGGATGACTTGCTGGGGCTTTAAATCGAATAACGCCCTTGCCTAACTTATTGTCATTCCGGGGCATGGCGAGAAGGCGTAGCCTTCACGCCCATGAACCCGGAATCCAGGATGCTTCATTTCCTCTAATGTAACAGTGTAGCCGTTGTTCCTTGGATTCCGGGTTCGCCCTAACGGGCGCCCCGGAATGACAAAATAGGGTTGCCTAGTTCCCCAGGGTAGGCGGACATTTTTGAATTGCTCTTACCGCCTTCTATTCCGGCGATAGCGCCTAGCGTCTCCGTCGCGCTCAACGCGGGCGAGGCCGCGCGAAACATCATTGTAGAAATCCAACAGCACCGGCTCTGAGGCGTAACTCACGGCGGGATAGGCGCCGTCGAGACGCTCAAGCGGCAAGCCCTGATGGGCGAAGATCATAAACTCCCGCCAGATCGATGCGGGGATCGAGCCGCCGGTGACTTTCTCCATGGGCGTGTAGTCGTCATTGCCGACCCAGACGCCTGCAATGATTTGTCCGGTAAAGCCTACGAACCAGGCGTCGCGCCAGTCATTCGTCGTGCCGGTTTTCCCCGCCGCATGGCGCAGGCCGAGATTGGCGCGCCGTCCGGTGCCGGAATGCATGACCTGATACAGCATGTGCGTCATGTTCTTGGCGACGGCGGGCTCTAAAACGCGCTGCGGTTCTACATCCTTATGCTGATAAAGAACGGTTCCGTCTCGGGTTTCGATTTTCGAAATGGCGTAAGGCGCAGGCGCGACGCCGCCGCGGGCGAAGGGGATATAGGCGCCGGTGAGCTCTTCCAACGTCACGTCTACGGCGCCGAGCGCAATGGAGCGGTGAGCGGGCACGTCCGATTTCACGCCCATGCGTTTGGCGGCCTCGGCGACATTGGCGCGGCCGACCCGTTCGGTCACTTGCACGGCGACGGTGTTGATGGAGTTCGCGAGCGCTTGGGTTAAGCGCACCGGTCCGATGAAGCCGGGAGTGTAGTTGCCTGGCTCCCACCCGTCGATATTCACCGGCTGATCAATAAAGCGCGAATTGGGACGCAGCCCCGCTTCCATGGCCGCGACATAGACGAACGCTTTAAAGGCGGAGCCCGGCTGGCGCTTCGCCTGCACCGCGCGGTTGAACTGACTCTCTTTATACGAACGACCGCCCACCATGGCGCGCATGGCGCCGTCGGCGTCATAAGCGACGAGGGCCGCCTGGTCTGCGCCTTTCAATCGCGCGTCCACATCGAGGGCGGATTTCACCGCCGCTTCCGCGTCGCGCTGGAGTTTTTGATCGATGGTCGTCGTGACGATGATGTCGCCGGAAGTCGCCGGCGCGAATTGTTTCGCTTTCGCCGCGGCGTAGTCGAAGAAATAGCCGAGATCGCTGTCGGTGTTTTGGAACAAGACCGTCGCCGGGTTCTCCCGCGCCTGGCGGGCTTCGAAGGGTTCGAGTTCCCCGGTCTCCAACAAATTGTCGAGCACTTGCCGCGCGCGCCGCTGCGCGCCCAAGGGGTTTTGCGTTGGCGCGTAAGTCGACGGCGCTTTCGGCAGCCCCGCCAGCATCGCCGCTTCCGCGAGATTTACGTCGCGCGCCGACTTGCCGAAATATGTCTGCGCCGCGGACTCGATGCCGTAGGCGCCTGCGCCCAAATATATCCGGTTGAGATAAAGGGAGAGGATTTGATCCTTCGTGTAATGACCTTCGAGCCACAAGGCGAGAAGCGCCTCGCGGATCTTGCGTTCGTAAGTTTGTTCGAAGGAGAGGAACAAGTTGCGCGCAAGCTGCTGCGTAATCGTCGATCCGCCTTCGGTGATGGCGCCGGACTGGGCGTTC
>CAYWWL010000348.1:0-2666 GCA_964461925.1 uncultured Caulobacterales bacterium
CCTTGATCGGCTCGGCGACGTCGGCGAGGGCGGTCCACAGGCCGAGGCGCTCGAACATCCGCGCGCAAGCATAGGCGATGGCGGTGGTGCGCCCGTCGAAACTCACGTCGAGCATCGCCGCCGGGTCCTGGGCGTCGATCATGACCACGTCGAAGCCGGCGTCGGCCAGGGCCAGGGCGGCGAGGCCGCCGGCGAGGCCGCCGCCGACGATGGCGATATCCGTCACGATATCGGGGGCGTTATCTGCGTTGGCGCTGCTGGTCGAATTGCTCATGCGCCCAGTCATGCCGCGCGGAGGGCCAGAGGTAAAGCCGCGCCGGCGACCCGGAGCGACGATGGCGGCGATCCGCCGCGATCCCTTGCTTCCGCGACGATGAAATCCAGCCGCGTCTGCACTGTCATGTTGCAATGCGGCATGACGGGGGATAGTGATGGCCTTGCCTCAGGACAGAGCGAGGGCCGCGCCGCCGTGAAATACATTATCGCCGTGATCAAGCCGCAAAAGCTCGACGCCCTGCGCACTGCGCTCACCGAGCTCGGGGTCAATGGCATGACCGTCACTGACGTAAAGGGCTATGGCCGGCAAAAAGGCCATACGGAGATCTATCGCGGCGCTGAATACGCGGTGGACTTTTTGCCCAAGGCGAAGATCGAAATCGCCGTGGAGGACGCCCTGGCCGAGGAAGCGGTGGCGCGGATCGCCGAAACGGCCCAGACAGGAGCGATCGGCGACGGCAAAATCTTCGTCCTCGATCTCGCCCACGCCTTACGAATCCGCACGGGCGAAATTGACGGCGACGCCTTGTAATTCAATTGCGACCACGCCAAGGCTTGTTGCGCTCAGACCAAGCAGGTGGCCATGAAAAAGCTCTTCTTCGCCCTCGGATTGACGATCGCCAGCCTCGTCGCGACCAGCGCCGCAGCGCAAACCGCCGCGCCCGCCAGCGATACGTCGCGGATCGTCTTCAATTCCTTTTTGTTTCTCGTCTGCGGCATGGTGGTGATGTTCATGGCCGCCGGCTTCTGCATGTTGGAGGCGGGCTTGGTGCGGTCGAAAAACGCCGCCGCCATCTGCTTGAAGAATCTAACATTGTATTCGGTCGCCGGCCTGATGGTTTGGCTCACCGGGTATAATCTTATCTACAATGTCGAGCCGGGCGGTTTTCTGGGCGCGTTCGGTCCCTGGTCCGGCAATGACGCGGATATCCTTGAAGTCGGCTACGCCGCCTCGTCGGATTGGTTTTTTCAAATGGTGTTCGTCGCCACCGCGGCCTCGATCGTCTCCGGCGCTCTGGCCGAGCGGGTGCGGCTATGGCCGTTCTTGATTTTCACGGCGTTCCTCACCGGACTGATCTATCCGATCCAGGCCTCTTGGGTGTGGGGCAAGGGCTATCTTGACGCCGCGTGGTCGTTCTCCGATTTCGCTGGATCGAGCCTCGTGCACGCCACCGGCGGCTGGGCCGCCCTCGCCGGGGTTTTGATCCTCGGGCCGCGGGCCGGCCGCTTCGACGAGGGCGGGGCCCGACCGATGCCGGGGTCGAACCTGCCGATGGCGACCCTCGGGGTGTTTATCCTTTGGCTCGGCTGGTTCGGCTTCAACGGCGGCTCGCAATTGGCCATGGGCACGATCGAGGACGTCGCCGCGGTGGCTGACGTGCTCGTCAACACCAATATGGCCGCGTGCGGCGGGGTCATGGCCGCGGCGTTGATGACCAGTTTCATCTATCGCAAGACCGATCTCACCATCGTCATGAACGGCGCCATTGGCGGCCTGGTGTCGATCACCGCCGGGCCCTTGGCGCCGGAGATCTGGCAAGCGGTGATCATCGGCGCCATTGGCGGCGTCATCGTGACGATTTCGGTGCCCTTGCTCGATCGGTTCAAGATCGACGACGTGGTCGGCGCGATCCCCGCGCATTTATTCTGCGGCGTCTGGGGCACGATGATCGTTCCGTGGACAAACCATGACGCCAATTTCATCGGCCAGGCGGTGGGCGTGGTGATGATCGGCGCGTTCGTGTTCTCCTTAAGCCTCGCCGTGTGGGTGATGCTGCGGTTCTCGATCGGCGTGCGGGTCCGCTCCGCCGAGGAGGAGACCGGCCTCGATCGCGCAGAGCTTGGGCTTGAGGCCTATCCTGAATTCGCCAATCGCTGATCCCAAGGCGGAATTTTTCAAGTGGAAAGGGTTAATTCTCATTAACCCTTTCTCCCGGGGCTCGTGGCAAACTGGCGGCGATCCCGCGCTTCTTATGCCGACCGCCGCGCTAAACCTAGTTGACTTGCCATGCCCCGAAAGAAATCGACGCCCCATGACGTGAAAACCTTGCCGCAACGGCTCGACGACGCGCGCCGTGAAGCGATCGCCAGGCTCGGCGGACTTGCGGTGGTCGCCCTTGGGCTATGGCTCTGGGCGTCATTGGGCACGTTTTCGATTTCGGATCCGAGCTTGAACAACGCCACCGCCGCGCCGGTGACGAATTGGGGCGGCGGCGTCGGCGCCGTGATCGCCGATCTATTGCTGCAGACATTCGGCGGCGGGGCGTGGTTCTTAGGCCCGCCCTTGATGATCTGGGGCGCGGTCAGCGTCGTCCGCGGCGGCGCGATCCTGCTTGAAAAGACCCCGTTAATGGCGTGGTTGCGGGTCGGTCTAACCGGCCTTTCCATGG
>CAYWWL010000349.1:0-2666 GCA_964461925.1 uncultured Caulobacterales bacterium
CGCCGGCGTGCCGGTCTTCAGCCGGCCCATGCGGAAGCCGGTATTGTAGAGCCGGGTCGACAGTCCGATCGCGGGCGCCTCCACCCCGTCGCCGCTCTTCCGGCCTTTGACCCGCCCCGCCGGGATCCGCCGGTCGCCGATATGGATCATCCCCTTCAAAAACGTGCCTGTGGTCAAGACCACCGCCCCGGCGCGGATTTCTTCGCCGGCGGCGGTCACGATCCCGCGGACCCGCTCGCCGGATGTTCCACGTGGAACATTTCCCGGATCGGTTTCAATGATCAGATCCTCCACCGCCGCCTCAAGGACATCGAGGCCTTTGGTGCCGGCGATCGCCCGCTGCATCGCCTGGCGATACAGCTTGCGGTCGGCTTGGGCCCGCGGACCGCGCACAGCCGGTCCTTTCGAGCGGTTCAGCATCCGGAATTGGATCCCTGCCTGGTCGATCACCCGGCCCATCAAGCCATCGAGGGCGTCGATCTCCCGGACCAAGTGCCCTTTGCCGAGACCGCCAATCGCCGGATTGCAGGACATCTCGCCGATGGTCGCCGATGAATGGGTGGCTAATAATGTCCGCGCGCCCATGCGCGCCGACGCCGCCGCGGCTTCGCAGCCGGCGTGTCCGCCGCCAATGACGATGACATCATAGTGCGCCATGGGATCAATAACCCTAGTTGCAGCCGACGGACGCAATCCCCGCCGCGGTGAAAGGGTGCATATCGTGACGATGCGGCGATTGTAAACGGCTCAATCGACCGCTTGATCGAAAACATGTTTCACGTGAAACGTCGTCGCAAAACCGCCTCGTCGCCAGGCGGAAGATTGGGATGAATTATTTGCCGATGCAAAAGCTCGAGAAAATGTCCCCGAGCACCGCTTCCACGTCTACGTCGCCGGTGATCCGCGCCAAGGCCCGCGCGGCCAATCTGACGTCCTCCGCCGCGAGCTCCGCCGCCGTCTCCACTTTGCTCGACGCCTGCCCCAGCCGCTCGATCGCTTCCGACACCGCCGCCACGTGCCGCTCCCGGGTCAACGGGCCTTCGAGATCGGTGGCGGACAGCGCCCGCACCCGTTCGGTCAGGGCGTCGACGAAGCCGTCGATCCCCGCCCCGGTGGCCACCGAAACCCCCATGCCGACGAGGCGATCGGCGACGCCGAGCCGCCCCAACCGGCGCGCCACCGCCTCGGCCCTGGCGGTGGCGTCGGCGAGATCGGTCTTATTGACCAGCACGAAGTCGCCCGCCTGGGCCAGGCTCAAGGTTTCACGTGAAACGTCCGCAAACAAATCAATCACCAAAATCCGCAAATGCGCCGACTGCGCAGCGTTCCGAGTACGACCCATTCCTTGGATTTCAATCTCGTCGTCGGTTTGATCGCGAAGCCCGGCGGTGTCGACGAACGTCACCGGCGCGCCGGCGAGATCCATCCGCACTTCGATCGCGTCCCGGGTGGTGCCGGGCGTGGTTGAAACGATCGCCTTGTCGTCGCCGGCGAGTAGGTTGAGAAGCGACGATTTTCCGGCGTTTGGCGGGCCGATGATCGCCGCATACACGCCGTCGCGAAGGGATTGGGCGCCCTTCGAACGCTTACGGTGGGCGCTAAGATCGTCGATCAAGGCGGCGATTTCCGGCCCCGCCCCTGCCGCCACCGCCGCCGGCACGTCTTCTTCGTCGGGAAAATCAATGTCCGCCTCAAGGGCCGCTAGGATCGCGATCAACCGCGCGCGCCAATCGGCGGCGACTTTCGATAGGCCGCCGAATTGCTGGGCCAAAGCTTGCCGGCGTTGGAAACTGGTCTCGGCGTCCACCAGATCCGCCAACCCTTCCACTTCGGCCAGATCCATCTGCCCGTTCTGCAAAGCGCGTTTGGTGAATTCCCCGGGCTCGGCGAGACGCAGGCCCATGGCGGTCAAGGTGCGGTACAGGTCGATTTCGACGGCCCGGGCGCCGTGCAATTGCAGTTCGACCACGTCTTCGCCGGTGAAACTATTTGGCGCTGGGAAATAGAGGATCAATCCGGAATCGATGGGGCTTTGCGATTTCGGATCGCGCACCACCGCGTAATGGGCGCGGCGCGCCGCTAGGCTCACCCCGGACAGCGTTTCCGCCGCGGCTTTCGCGCTCGGTCCTGACAGGCGAAAAACCGCGACCCCAGCTTTACCCGCGCCGGAAGCGCGGGCGAAAATAGTATCGCCGCCCAAAGTCATGGCTGATGCGCCTATTTCTTTTCGCCTATTTCTTCTTGCCGGCGGCGGCGCCCGCAGCGCCGGACATGGCCGCGCCCATCAGGCCGGACAGGGCGTCGACGCCTTTGCCGCCAAATTCCACCCATTGCGCCACTAAGCGCTCAGGATCGGCGAGCGTATCCAAATTATCTTTCGCCCGACGCGTCATTTCCGCGACGATCATTTCATTTAAGGGCGCGACGTTTGGCATACCAAGTAGGGCCCGGGCCTCCTCAGGCGTACAGTCAATATCAATCGTAAATCGCATGACGATGCTCCTTATATTTTTCGTTATAGGCGTGCGGCGGGAAAGCGCAAACGCTGCGGTAGAACCTTGCAATACGCCGACGACCGCCCATCATCCCCGGACCCGTCGCAATCCAGAATCGCCCATGCATCGTTCCCTCACCAGCCTCGCCGTCTTAGCCCTCCGCGCCCGCCG
>CAYWWL010000350.1:0-2664 GCA_964461925.1 uncultured Caulobacterales bacterium
AAGCTCCTTTAGCGCCGCCGCGCCCTCCTCGCCGCCGGCGATCGACAGATGATTGAGCGCCAGTTGCGACAAAAGATTAAGATAAGCGCCGCGGCCGCGCCGCGGACGCGTGGCTTGGGTCGGCGCGGTGAGACAGTGAATGTCGGCGACGCCGCCCACCGGCTCCTCGAACGACAATCCTGGGCGACCGCCGCCGAACGGCAATGACGCCGGCAGGTTGCGATTGGTCGCGATCGCGTCGATCGATGCCACCAAGTCGCCCGCAATGACCGCGTCGGGATCGCTGGCGACGAACGAAAGAAAAACGTCGTCGCCGCCGCCGTCGCTGACGCTGGAGCGGCGGTGGGGTTGCCAGATCAGCCCGTCCTCCTCGCGTTCCCGCTCCATGGAGAAAAGCGGCGAAGACGGCACGTCATCGCCGTCCGCATTCGACAGACTTACATTGTTGACCCGCAGAATCTCCATCGTCCCTTCGCGCCTGGCGTTCGGAATGACGCGATATTCGGTCCGCAAACCATCGATCTTGATTGGCTCGGCCTTGATCGGGAAGAAATTGACCGCTGGCGTGCAGAACAGTCGGAAGACGTCCTTGTCGACGACCCGCTCCACGTCGTCGGGCAAATCGTCAAGATAAATGTAGATGTCCAATTGCCGGCCGGCGCCGCGCAACAGTTTCGCCTCAAGCCGAGTGACGTCGAAAAACAGGAACTTCTCGGGGAATGCGAATACTTCGCTCACCAATCCGTACAGATGGCTCGACCCTGCCCCTTCCTCGGTCAGGCGTTCATTGTCGGCGAAGCCGGTGGCGACGATCGCCGACGGCCCCATCACGACGGGATCAGGATCGTTCTCGTCGTCGGCGAACGCCACCGCCACGGCGTTATTGACGATGAGTTCATGAATGATGTTCGCCATCCGCGTCTCCGCTGCGATATGGAAGCGCAGTCGATCCAGCGGTAAATCCGTAAACGTTTTGTCTTCAGCCAGGCAGGAAAGCCTCAAGCGCAGAACCCCGGCGGCTTTGTCGCTTTCACGGATCCGCGGCGCCGGCAGGGGACGGCCGAATAGGTTCGCGGCGGCGACTTCGATCGGCGCGATCTCAACGTCATAGCGGGTCGCGAATTGGCACGCCTCGCCGCCGACCGGCTCGGACTGAATCATCGCGCCGCGCGGCGCCTTGCTGACGCCCTCCATGCCGGCGTCGGGCTTCAGCTCGACGATCATCGCCGATGGAATGGGCTCAAGAAAATGCGGGTACAGAATGCCGAGCAGCGCTTCGGTCAATTCTGGGAACATGTCGTCGAGCTTCATGCGCACGCGCGCGTTCAAGAGCGAAAACCCCTGCAACAGGCGCTCGACATGGGGATCCTCGACCGCTTCCTTGGAGATCCGCAAACGACCCGCGATCTTCGGATGCCGAGCGCTGAACTCGCCCGCCAGTTCGCGCATGAACCGCAATTCGTCGTCGTAATACGGCAGGAGTTCTTCGATCATCCGCCCTCCTCCACGATCACCGAATGATCCGTCGCCATGAGCGCGGTGTCGAACAAGATCGCTTCGTTCTCCGGCGCGCCGCGCAGGAACGCCGAGATTTTGAACTGCAGCATATGCTCTTGTTCCTCCTTGTCGGCGACCACTTCGACGACCACGTTGGACAAACGCGGTTCATGCCGCGTCAAGGTTTCGTAGATCACGTCGCGCAAATACTCTCGGTGATCCTTCGTCGAATAGCCTTCATTGGAGAAATCCGGCACGCCGAAGGTGAGGATCGACTTGCGGGCGTATTCGAACTCCCGGGCCAAGGGCAAGAAACGACGATGGGCGTTCAATAACGCCTCGACGTCTCGCCTTATATATTCCCGATAAGCGTTGATCCGCACTGTTTCGCGATCGTCGGAAATCGCATTCCAGACTTCCTCGTCTTCGGTCAGACGATCGAAAAGAGAAAGTTGGAATGTCGATCGCGCGTCCATTGATGGATCAAACCCTGAAATTCAATTCTTGCATGTTCTCGCCGAACGCCGAGACGTCTTCGCCGACAAGCACGCAGCGGCGACCGACGCCGGTCACCGGACCAACTTCAGAATCGCTCCATTCGGAGACTTTGCCAAGCCGGCTCTCCACGGTCATTTCATCGTCTTTTTGGTGATAGATCGTCGGCACGAAGACGACCCCGGTAGGCCCGTCCTCGACGTCGATCTCCACCTGTTGCAGGATGATGTCCATCGCCGCGGTTTTTGGCGAGAACGTCATTTCCTTCACCGTGGTCATGTCGATCCAATAATATTTGCCATTGGACGTCACCACTTCGAGAATGCCGCCAATGCGATCGTCGAGATCGCGATAGTCGTCGAAGGCCGCCCCGTCGCGCGCCCCCGGGCAGGCTTTGCGCATCACTTCCGCAGCGTCGAATAACGGCGCCGCCGCCGCGGCCCCGTCAGTGCGCAGCACGGTGTTCGCCTCCAGCATGGCGGCGAGATAGCCTTCCGGGGAGGCCAACACTTCCGGTGCGGCGCCTTGCTCGAAGAACTCCCGTCGAGAGATCAATCCGCGCAGCAACTGCCGCAGCATCGACGCGCGCGGTCCCCAGGTCGGATCATGGGTCATGGCCAAATCGAGTTGATTGTCGGCGCGCTCATATTGCCCGGCGATGATAAGCCCCTG
>CAYWWL010000351.1:0-2663 GCA_964461925.1 uncultured Caulobacterales bacterium
GGCTTGCGCTCTTCTTTCGGCACTTCAGGCAAGCCGGAGTCCCAGAAGATCCGACCTTCGACGAAGTCCATAATGAAGAATGTGGTGCCGATGACGGAATCGTCCTCGCACAATGCGTACGTCTTCGGCGCGGGAAAACCCTGGCCGCCGAGAGCCGTCATCACGCGATATTCGCGGTCGACCGCGTGGGCCGACGGCAGCAGCTTGCCAGGAGGTTTGCGGCGAAGGACATATTTGCGCGACGGCGTCGTCAGCAAATAGGTCGGGTTCGATTGTCCGCCCTTGAATTTCTGAACCGTAAGAGGGCCTTCGAATCCATCGACATGCTCGGACATATAACGCGCGAGCGCGGCTTCGTCGAAGCGCAAATGCTCTGGTGTTTCACTAACGCCGGTGAAGTCCGGCGCGTTCGTTGATGTCATGATTATTCCGCCCTGTCGTCGATGGATGCGATCCGCGCGGCGGCGCCGGCGCGGTTGTTGAGATTGTCGTGGAACGCGAGGAACGCCTCGAGCACGCGTTCTGGCGCTTCCGTATGCGGATAATGACCGATGTCTTCCAATAGAACGGCGTCCGCGTCTGGGATCTCTTGGCGATAGTGATGATAAAGATGTTCGCCGGATACGGGATCGAAGCCGCCGTCAATTAGGCGCATTGGGATCGTCGTCTCCTGCAACGCGCCGACCCAACGCGATCTATTGGCGCGGCGTTCGGGAATGTATTGCAGCAATTTATGCAGAACCGCCGGCCCGTCGTTCTCGCAGATCAATTTCCAATGATTGGTGATTTCCAGATCCGAGGCCTTTGTGTTCGGCCCGAAAACCTCGTCGAAGGCGGCTCGGAACCTGTCGCGGTTCATCATTTTGCCAAGCAAGGGGCCGAGCGGCGTAAGGCCGAGCTTCTGCGACAACCGCGCACGATGCTGCTCGGGAAAGATGCCGCCATTGAGAAACACGGCCGACTTAATCGAGACGCTGAGCGATTTCTCATTGTGCCGCGCGATCAATTCCTGGCCGACAGTGTTGCCATAGTCATGCACGAAGAGGTGGGTTTCAGCGACGTTGACGTGCTCGAGCAACGCCTCTTGCAAGTCGGCTTGGCCGAAGATCGAATAACGATGCTTGCTCGGTTTGTCCGATAGGCCGAAGCCGAGCATGTCGAGGGCCAAGAGATTGAAGCGTTCCGTCAAAGCGGGCCACAACGCCGTCCAATCCCATGCGGACGTCGGGTAACCATGGATCAACAAAAGCCATGGCTTGTCCGCGCCCGGATCCTCATGCGCCCACCAGGCGATTCGCTGGTCGCCGAAATTCATGAATTGAGCGCCGCCGCGCCATTCGTCGAGGTTTTGCATCGTCGTCACCGTTTAAGAGCGCGCCAGGCAATGTCGCGTCGATAAAAACCGCCGGGCCAGTCGATTGCGTCGACCGCAGCGTAAGCCCGGGCGACCGCGTCCGACAACTCAGCCGCTCGGGCGGTGACATTCAAGACCCGGCCGCCGTTCGCGACAAGGGCGCCGTCGGCGAGCGCTGTGCCGGCATGGAAAACCAACGCGCCGTCCACGGCGTTGGCGCGCTCGATCCCGTCGATGCGATCGCCTTTGTCATAGGCGCCGGGATAGCCTTTGGCCGCCATCACCACGAGAGCGGCGGCGTCCGTGGACCATTCCAGCGGCGTTTCCGTCAGCGCCCCGGTCGCCGCGTCCCGCAGGATCGGCAAGAGATCGCTCTCCAGGAGCCGCATTAGGATCTGACATTCCGGATCGCCGAAGCGGACATTAAACTCGACCAGTCGCGGCGTTCCATGCTCGATCATTAAACCAGCGTAAAGGACGCCTTTGAACGGCGTTCCCCGGCGCGCCATTTCCGCCACCACCGGACGGATGATCTCGTCAATGGCGCGGTCCGTGACCGCTTGGGTCAGGATCGGCGCTGGCGCATAGGCTCCCATGCCGCCGGTGTTGGGGCCTTTGTCGCCGTCATAGGCGCGTTTATGGTCCTGGGCCCCGATCATCGGCGCGATGCGTTCGCCGTCGCAGATCACGAACAGACTGGCTTCTTCGCCAGTCATGAATTCCTCGATCACGACCCGGGCCCCGGCGGCGCCGAATTCGCCGCCAAACATGGAGTCGATGGCGGCGTCGGCCTCGGCCAGGGTTTCGGCGATGACGACGCCTTTGCCTGCGGCCAGTCCGTCAGCCTTGATCACATAGGGCGCTGACTGGCCGCGCAAGAATTCTTTGGCCGGCGCGGCGTCGGCAAAATCGCCATAGGCGGCGGTCGGCGCGTTCACCGCGGCGCAGATTTCTTTCGTGAACGCCTTTGAAGTTTCTAATTTCGCCGCTTCAGCGCTCGCCCCGAAACAGGGAATCGAGACCTGCGCGAGCGAATCAGCGATGCCCTCGGCCAAGGGCGCTTCCGGTCCAACCACCACAAGGTCTATGTGGTTTTGCACCGCAAACGACGTCAGGCCGTCAATATCTGAAGGTTTTACCGAAATCGGTTGCGCCAGCTCATTGAGCCCGGGATTGCCCGGCGCTACATACAGGGTCGACAAGAGTGGACTTTGCGCAATTTTCCAACCTAGCGCATGTTCGCGACCACCGCCGCCAATAAGCAGGACTTGCACTTGGGCCGAACTGCGCCTTTGAATTTCGTATCGCT
>CAYWWL010000352.1:0-2652 GCA_964461925.1 uncultured Caulobacterales bacterium
CACCGCGTCCGCCGTGGGCGCGCCAAGCCCGAGCACGATCACCGCGATCAAGACCCCGGCCTCGAGCGCCGTGATCGCCGCCACCGCGGCCACCGATTGCCCGACGCCCCAGATCGCCAAGCCGCCAATGCCGATCGCCAAACACGCCATGACGAGAACGTCATTGGCCGGATAAAGCGCGTCGAAATAGCCGGCGAAGGCGCGGCTCATGGCGGCGGTGGAGACGACGCCGCTGGCGACGATCAGAAAGCCGACGACATTGGCGAGCCATTTGCGGTCGAACGCGGCGTTGACATAGGTCGCTTCCCCGCCCGCTTTCGGATAGCGGGCCGACAATTCAGCGAAGCTCGCGCCTGTCAGCCCGGCGATGATCCCGGCAAGGATGAAACTCAATGGGGCGTAGCGTCCGGCGAGCCCTGCGATTTCGCCGATCAGGGCGTAGACGCCGGCGCCGAGCATGGTGCCGAGGCCGTAGAGCGCCAATAAGGGCGTCGACAGGACGCGCCGCAGTTCGCCAGCGTCTCGCGATTGTCGCTCTTGCTGCGGATCGTCGGGCGAGCGCGTCCCCGGTCTCGCTCCTGTTGTCGCCTCCGTCTCCGTTCCTGTCCTCGTTCCTGACCCTATTTTTGTTCCAGTCGGCGGTGAAGCGTGCATGGCCTGTCCTCGCGTCGATGTCGGCCCCTCGCAAGGCCTTCACTACGCCGATCGCGGACGATAGCCAATAGAGACGGTTGGACAATTATACTTCGGATACGGATTCGAAACTGGCGAAAATCATCCGCTTGAGATCGAAAGCCGGCTCGTGATCGTGATTGATCCGTTCGTCCTTCATCACTTTCTCCATCGCGGCGTCGCGAAACTCCTTCGATGGCCACTCGGCCCAGGAGACGCACACGGTTTCGTCGTCTTGGGCTTGCACCGCCAGGGGGAAAGACGTGACCTTTCCGTCTGGAACGTCCGTTCCCCAACAATCGACGATGCGCAGGGCGCCATGGTCCTTGAAGATCGCCGCCATGGTCGCGGCGTCGTCGATGAATTGGCTCTTCTTGTCGGTTTTCGTCGGGCATACGAATAGATCGACATACGGCATGGCGGGTTCTCCTCTGGCGCGCGGGCGATGGGCGTTTGCGGCGCCGATCTTATGCGGTTGGTCCGATAAGGGGAATGCTTGGCTGGATGCGCCTGGGCGGCTGAGAATGGCCGGCTGAGAATGGGCGGCTGAGAATGGACGGCTGAGAATGGGCCGGCCAAAGTACGGCCGGCCGCGCAAGGATTGCGGCAGGGGCGCGGCGAGGAACGGCGAGGAACGGCGAGGAGCGGCGAGGGAGGGCGGGCCCCGGCGTGGCTTTGTCCGGGCGGGGTTGATTTATACAAGTAATTGTACAATATATTGTATATGTCCTTAGCAGAGCCCAGTTTCGTTGACCGCCACGCCGTCGCCGACGCCTTTCTCGGCAATCAATTGGCGCGGCTCGTGGATCAGATCGTCGACCAAGGGGACGCGCTGTTGCGCGCCCGCGGTCTGGCGTTCAACTCCACCGCCGCCTCCACCATGTTGTATCTAAGCGAGCGCGACGGTGCCGCCGCCGCCGACGTGGCCCGCGCCTTAGGCCTGCCGCATCAATTGGCGACCCAGCGCCTCGACGGGCTCGTCGCCCTCGGTCTGGTGGAGCGGGTCGCGGACCCGGACGATCGGCGGCGCAAGTTTCTCCGCCTCACCGACAAGGGGCGCGGCCAGGCGCGGCGCTTGCGCGCCGCCTTGGACGACGCGGCGGCGGCGTTTCGCGGGCTTTTCCAGGAGATCGGCGCCGACGCCTATCATGTCGCCCGGGACGTCTCCGCCGCATTGGTCCGTGCGCCTCTGGCGGCGCGGATCGAGGCCGCCAAAGACCCTTTGTCGCCAACCCATACGGCGCCAACCCATGCGGCGCCGTCCGCCGACGCCGCTGCGACGAGGAGACCGCGATCATGACCGTCGACCGTTTGCGCCTCGCCCTGACCGGCGTCATCGCCGCCATTGGATTGTCCGCATGCGTCACGCCGCCGCCCGCGCCGCAAAACCTGCCTGACGCGGGGCCGACGCTGACGCGCGCCGCCGTCGCCGCCGATCTCGACGCGATGATGGCGTTCATCGCCGACACCCATCCGGACCTCGCGCGCACCGCCGATCCGGACGCCCTCGCGGCGATGCGCGCGGCCATTCTAAAAGATCTGCCGCCAGCGATGGCGCCGCGGCGGGCCTGGGCGGCCATGGCGCGGCTGAACCCGCTTTATGGCGACGCCCATGTCGGTTTGCGCCGGCCGATCGCCGCGCTCGAGCGCTACGCCGCCGCGGGCGGGTCGTTGTTCCCCGTCCCGGTGACGGTGGACGCCGCCGGCGCTCTGCGCATCGCGCCTTTATCCGGGGACCAGGCGAGCGTCGCGACCCTGGCCGGGATAAAAGGCGGAGAACGGATCGTCTCGATTAACGGCTACCCCGCGGCGGAGATTTTGGCGCGGTTGTCGCCCTTGATGCGCGGCGAAACCCCGGTGCTCGGGCGATTGATCCTGGCGCGCTATTTCAAGGAGTTTTTCTGGGTCGGTTTTGGCGGTTTTGACCGCTATGCGGTGCGTCTCGACCAAACGACGGGCATCCTCAAGGCTTGTTTCCGA
>CAYWWL010000353.1:0-2643 GCA_964461925.1 uncultured Caulobacterales bacterium
CGATGCGGCCTTTTTCAATAAGGTTGAGGACGGCGAAAACGCCAATGAACAGGATGATCGGAAGCAAAGTGGACATAGATGGCTCCTTAAGCACAGGCGCGCGGTGAACAAAGAACCCGGATACAAGGACCCGCGGCGAAAGTCTAATTTTGTTGCGCAGATTTGCAGATCAAGGGCGGGGGCGATCCGCGACCGATTGCGTCGCCTCGGTTGCAGCGCAGCGAAATCAGCGGCGCCAAAATGGTGAGCCGCCGCCGCATTATGCTTTCCGGTCGGTGAATTTCTCCCTCGATATTTGTCCAATGGGCTCAAGGCGACCGACAGAATTAGGCGCTAGATTAGTCACTGAGAGAGACAGGTATCGAGAGTATGAACGACCCAGCGCTTTTCCAATCCCAGTTTTCCGCGCCAGCCCTTGGCGATCGCCGGATCATCCATCGCTTTATGAAAGTGTGGGCGCAATGCGCGCGCGGCGGCTTCCCCAGTTGGAGCGACCTTCGCGCCCATGACCTTGGCCAGGATTGGAATTGGCTGTTCGTGGTCGATCTGGCGAAAAGCGGAACGTTTCCGCATTTCGACTATCTTGGCGCAGACCTCGCCAAACTGGCCGACGTGCACCTCGCGGGGGGCGGCGATTGGGCGATTTCAATCCTCGATCGGGCGGCGGAGGACATCAACGCGGCTGTCGCCGACCAGGGACCGCATCTGGCCGAAGACACGTTGATGCTCGATGACGGCCGCGCGGTTCTTTTTCGATGCATGACCGCGCCGTTGTCGGAGAAAGACCAAGTCATCACCCATGTGGTTGGGGTGATCAGCGGCCGCTTGGCAGAGCCTGGCAGCTTTTCCTACGAAGCGTCCAACGACGTCTAAGCCGGCGCCCATGATCGCCGCTTAGGTTTTGCCAGCGGCGCGGGATTCCCATAGATTGCAGCCGATGGATCGCGCGCGAGCGAGCGATGGTCAGGCAATGGGCGGTGTCGATGGTATTCTTGTTTCAACTTTTGGTTCTTGGCGTTTTCGGCCTATTGGCGGTGAACATCTGGAATGGGTTGCGCCGCGGCGGCGATGACTCGGTGAGCCACGACAAGGGGCCGATCATCGACGGCACCGCTGAACCGGTGGGACCGGGACGCGCGGCGGCGGAAACCCTGCGCGCGTTTGAAAACGCCCGCAGCGACTTGAAAGCGCAATATCCCGCGGTGGCCTCGATGGTGGGCGGCTATCTCAACGCCCATACGTTCGACATGCATGGCGGGGTCGAAGGCGCGGTGATGAAAATGATCGAAGACTGGGCGCCGCGCGCGGACGAAGTGCAGCGCGAACTGACGCGGCTGCTCGCGGAGAACGAAGCGGAAGAAGACGTGCGCGCCATCATCCTAGCGCTGTGCGACGCGGATTTCGAAGAAGAGGGGTATCGCAAATGGGCGACCTGGCTGCTTGGTCGATTTAACGCCCTCTAGATTGGAGCCACGCTGATGCCGCATACGCCGACCCGCTCGCCGGTCAGCCCGATGATATATTGCAAGGACGCCGCCAAGGTCCTCGACTTTATGAAAGCCGCGCTCGACGCCACCGAAGCGCGCCGCCCATTGTTTCGCGCCAATGGCGATTTGTGGAACGCTGAAGTGACCATCGCCGGATGCACGGTGATGCTCGGCGAAGCCTCCGAAGGGATGCACTTTCCCGGGTTCATCAATCTCGCCGTGGCCGATCCCGACGCCGCTTACGCCAAAGCCATCGCCGCTGGCGCAAGCCCGATCATGCCGCCGGAAGATCGCTTCTATGGTGAACGCGACGGCGGCGTGATGGATCCGCAGGGCAATTTTTGGTGGTTCGCCGGCGCCGTCGAAGACCTAACGGACGACGAGATCGAAGCCGGGGCGCGGCGCGCCGAAGCCGAAGGGGGCGCGGCGTGACGGCGTCGCTGACTGGTTCATGCCTGTGCGGCGCGGTGTCGTTCAGCCTTGCGCCAACGGATCTCGAGCCCGCCGACGCCTGCCATTGCAGCCAATGTCGCAAATGGTCCGGCCATTATTGGGCGTCGGTGAGCGCGCTATGGTCCGCCCTTAAGATTGACGGCGAGAGCGCGCTGACATGGTATCGCGCCTCCGACATCGCCAGCCGCGGTTTTTGCCGTCATTGCGGTGCGTCATTGTTCTGGCGCCCTGACGGGGTCGACGGTCGCGACCACCGGGTCGCCGTCGCCCTCGGGGCGCTCGACGCGCCCACCGGCCTCAGCCTTAGCCAGCACATCTATGTCGGCTCAAAGGGCGACTATTATGCGATCAGCGATGGATTGCCGCGCCTCGAAGAAGAATAAGCGCGCCTCCATACCGGGGACGGGATTGGCTCCGTCGCCACGTCCATACGGAGCGAGGTCATTGGCGGGCCAGAAATCAAAGCGAGGCCGAGATCATTGCGGGCGCGGCGCCAAAGGGGGTTTTCGCCGCTTGACCAATCGCTTACACGGAGAGACCGCTGTGGCGTTCGCCGGAGCGTCCCGTCGGTAACCTAGTGGGGGTTCATCGCTTATGGACAGTGATACAGTCCTGCAATTGAGCGGCATTGCGCTCTATCTCGGGATCTTCGCGTTGCCGTTTTT
Source organism: uncultured Caulobacterales bacterium (assembly GCA_964461925.1). Lineage (GTDB taxonomy): Bacteria > Pseudomonadota > Alphaproteobacteria > Caulobacterales > Parvularculaceae > MED-G105. The sequence continues at coordinate 2,606 of CAYWWL010000353.1, forward strand.
GCAGGAGGGCGTCGCGGTGGTCGCCGCGGCCACGGCGT
>CAYWWL010000354.1:0-2617 GCA_964461925.1 uncultured Caulobacterales bacterium
GAGCCAAGCGACGACATCGACGACATGATCAAACAGATCGCCGACCAAGTCGTTCCGTTGCCGCCGACTTAATTGAAACGGCAAGCTGCGCAGCGCCCATCAATCGCCACGCGCATAGCGATCGGCGCGGATAAGAAAACGGGCGCGGATCTATTTCAGTCCGCGCCCGCTTGCTGTCGCTTGGATTATTTTTTGCGGAACAGGCTTTTGACGACGCCGCTCAAGATCAACGCGACGCCGATAAAGCCAGGAATCGCCGCCACGCCTTTGAGGATCTCGAAAACCTCCGGCTCGCCTTCCGCGACGCTGATTTGGTGCCCAAGAACGATCAGCCCGAGGGCGGCCGCAAGCGTGACGAAGCCGCCGACGAAAAGACCGCCGCCGCGCGAATCATCGTCGAGGCTGCGCAGGATCTCCTGATCAATCTGCTGACCTGACCGCATCGCTTCGCGGATCGTCTCGTTGCGTGACCGTTCCTGCAGATAATTGAAGAACGATCCGATCAAAATGACCAAGATAATGAAGCCCCAAAGGCTCGGCCCTGGTCCCCATAATTCAAAATATTCGTTCATGCCCCTCGCTCCCTTCCTGTAGCGTCTCCAAGGGTAAACCGTCCGAGCCGGCAAAATAAGCCCTTGAATCCACGAAATGCTCCGTTCGCGGGACCAACGCCGCCATTGACCGGAAAACTCGCCCTGACATGCGCGAGGTTCCCGCCTTGGCCGTCGGTCACGCCTAGCCGAAGCCGGCGAGCGGCCCTAAAACGTCGACCAACGGAAACGACGCTGTCCAATCAAAAGGGAGCATGATCATGGGAATCGCGCTGGAGAACGTCCGCCGACTGTATCTTGAGGGGATCGCCGGCGGCGCCGCCCGTGCGGCGATAGAGAAATACACCGGCCATCGCTACACCCAGCATTCGACCGGCGTCGGCGACGGTCCTGAAGGCTTTATCGCCTTTTTCGAACCCTTCGTAGAACGCAACCCGAAACGCGAGATCGAGATCGTGCGCATTCTCGAAGACGGGCCATGGGTGTTTTGCTCCGCTTTCCAGTCATTGAACGACGGCGCGGCTAAATGGGTCACCATGGACATGTTTTATACGGATGAAAACGGCCTGATCCTCGAACATTGGGACACGATCGCCGCCTATGTGGACGAGACACGATCCGGCGAAAACATGGTCGGCGGCGCGACCGAGATCGACCAGACCGCCGATGCGGCGGCCAACAAGGCCGTGGTCTTGGAGTTCACCAAGCAAGTCATGCAAGGCCGCGCCCATGACGGCTTCGTCGACGATCGCCTCGTCGAGCATGCGCCGCCTGTCGGCGCCGGCCGCGACGGCCTTCGCGCATGGCTCGCGTCCGACGGGTTCGGCGCGTACGAGATGCTGTTCAACGTTCTCGGCCAAGGCGATTTCGTCATGACCTATGGCAAACGGCATGCGTTAGGCAAGGACATCGCGGTGTTCGATCTATATCGCCTCAGCGGCGGCAAAATCGTCGAGCATTGGATGAATGAAGAGGAAATCGGCCCACGCGAGACCTGGGGCAATTCCGGCAAGTTTTGACCCAATCGGGCTCCCTTTTTCGATCGCATTCGAAAGCCGATTTTGCCTTCGCGGTATCCGGGCAGTAAGACAAGTGACGGGACCAGCGCCGGCCCGAGAGGAGAACGATCAGGATCGGTTAATCCCGCGTCATCATCGGCCCTCGCGCCGACGTCACCAGTCGCGCCTCCGGAGAAAACACACATGCGGTTCAATCGAGCCTTACAGGGAAAAATCGGCAGCGACGTGGACGCGTTACGTCTCAGCGCCGACGATGCGGGCGTTATTGTCGACGTGGGCGCCGGCTATGGCGGCCAGATTCTGAAATATCTCAAGGTCGCCAGCCCGGAGTCGATCTACGCCTTCGAACCGCTCGCGCGCAATATTGAAATTCTAAAAGAGAATGTCAGCGCGGCGATTAATTTTTTTCCTTACGCCTGCGGCGCTACGAATGCGACGGTGAATTTCTTCGTCCCGAATCAAACGCCGATCGAAGGGCGGCGCGATCGGGACGGCGTAAGAGCCGATTACAATGGCGGCAGCCGGGTTCAAGACCCGCGCCAAACGTCAGGCGCAGCGCCGCCGAACACCAGCGTCGAGAGGATCGAACAAGTCAGGCTCGACTCTATCCTTCCGCCTGGCGGCATTCGCCTAGTAAAGATCGACGTCCAGGGGCATGAGGAGCACGTCTTGCGCGGCCTCGGCGATCGTCTGGACGACGTGCACGTCGCCTATGTCGAATATTCGCCGTCGCGCGTCGGCGCGGCGACGTTTCTCCAGGCGAACGGTTTCGAGATCTATGACAGCAAATACATCATCTTCGCGCCCCAGGGCAGCGAAGCCGCGCTCGAAGAACTAGGCTTCAGCGACGTCTTCGGCTTCGTCAACTCCGCCGGCCGCCACCGCTATGATTGTTCTCTTACTGATAAAATCGCCGACGAGGACGTTTTCAAGATGACGCTGCCCCACGGCTTCCGAGTGAGCGAGACGGACCTGATCTGCGTCAATAAAAGGTTTGATCCGCCGCTGCCCTAGCGTGCGAGCGAGGCGAGTTGGGGGTCGTTCGAC